>JBLMXG010000137.1:0-9185 GCA_050257635.1 Chloroflexota bacterium | reverse complement strand
TGGCCCGGAATGCGCACGGAAACATGGCCCAGGATATTATCCCAATGACCCTCGTTCGCGAGGATGTTGCAGGAATAGGCGAGATTCTCTTTCAATTCTTTGAGGTTCGCGGCCATGGGATAATATCCTGGGCCATGTTTCCGTGCACATTCCGGGCCAGAACAAAATCCTCATGAAGCCGCACAGCTTTGGTTTTGAAGAGATTCGCCCCCAGCATATTATCGTCGTCGACATCGAAACCGGAAAAAAACTTGAAGGCAAATACGAGCGCCACTCCGAAGTTTTTATTCACACCGAAATCATGAAGGCGAGGCCGGACGTCAATTGTGTTGTCCATTCGCACCCGCCCTATGCCACCGCCTTCGGAGCTCTCGGGCAAAAATTACGCCCGATTAGCCATGAAGGAAACATCTTCTACGAGGGCCTGCCCAACTTTGACTATACGACGGCGTTGATTCGTACACCGGAACTAGGGGTGGAAGTTGCGAAGAGCCTAGGGAAATGCCGAGGTCTGCTGATGAAGAACCACGGCTCGACGGTGGTCGGCGAATCCATCGAAGTCGCCACGCTTTACGCCGTGTTTTTAGAAAAAGCTGCTCGCATCCAGCTTATGGCTACCGCTTCAGGTGACCCGTCGTGGACCAGTGACGAAGAAGCTGCCGTCAAATATGAGCAGATCTACACACCACACCGCCTTAGTTCGATGTGGGACTACTTCGTGCGGCGAGCGAAAAAATTTCGCAAGTCGAACTGACTTGCGCGTGGTTTGCTTCGTCCCTGAAGTTCGAAGCTTGCCTGCCGCGTGGGCAATTTCGCGCGGCAAGCCAAAGCAGCGAAAACTGCACGCGTCGATTCCCCCCCTCTCAAGCTCTACTTTCCGCCCGCTGTCTTATCCAGTTCCGCAACGAAACGCATGTCGAGCAAATCATCCGGCTTAAACGTTTTTGCCGCCGGATCCTTCTCCGCAATATCGTCAAGCACTGCCTGCATGCCTTTGCGGCTCACGTAGGGCGGATAGGCTAGGTATTCGCGAAACTGGTTGTAGGTATCTTCCTGGATTTCCGGTTCTTTTACTTTGAGTTGATTTTGGATCATTCGAAGCGCGGCGGCTTTGTTGTTTTTGAACAGGAGAACTCCTTCCGCGTAGGATCGCACCACGCGCCGCACGATATTTTCGTTGGCCTTGATATAGCTGCGGGTCGTCCCCACCGCCACGGAGACGAACTCTGGTCCTTCTTTAGCGATATTCATCAGCTCGACGAAGCCAGCCCGCTTTGCCCGGGCATTGGTTGGCGGCGACATCACGCCTGCATCAATCTGGCCGGCCGCCAGCGCGGTAAAAATATTCGGCACTTCCATCAGCGGCAAAATCTGATAGTCAGACGGCTTCAACCCTGCCGAGCCAAGGGCATAGAGCGCCGAGGTATGGGTGGATGAGCCAACCCGAGTGATGCCGATCTTTTTACCTTTTAAATCGGCGATCTTTTTGATTTCCGGTTTTGCCATCAGCGAAAAGACTTGCCGATTGGTGGCGCCGGCGACCAAGACCAAGTCTGCGCCCCTCAGCTTTGCCTGGGCAGCGTTTGAGCCGTCCATAAATGAGAAGGCGATCTCTCCCGCAAGAATCGCCTGTATCGCGCGTGAGCTTGACGGGATGTGAATCAGCTCGACATCCAGGCCGTTTTTCTTAAATAATTTTTCCTGTGCGGCCATAAACATGCCGCTCTGCGCGCCGGTAACCGCCGTCCAATTAATGCGCACTCGCGTTTGCGCCGGCGCGGCGGAGGCAAACCCAACTACACCAACCGTAAGCAAATAATAAAGCCATACTTTCATGACAATCGCTCCTATAGAATAAGAGTCCACAGGCTAATAACAAAGACGCTGGGACGAGTCAATTCATTCACCCAAAGATATTTGGCAATGGTGATCATCCATGCTAGATAGGCCCAATGAAAAAAATTCACCTCACTTTGGCCACCGGCGACTACGAAAGCATTCGCGCATTGAAAGAGGGCGCGGTTCAACCCGACGGTATAGAGCTAACCGTGCTCACAGATATGACTTCAGATATCCGGCACTGGCGCATGTTGCGCAACCGTGAGTTCGACGTCGCCGAGCTGTCGATGTCGAATTATCTTATGGCCAAATTTATCGGTTTACCCTTCCTGGCAATCCCGGTTTTTTTGCACCGCCGTTTTCGGCATGGCTTTATATTTCTAAACGCTGCCAAAGGTATTTTCAAACCCAGTGATTTGATCGGCAGAAAAGTTGGCTTGCGCAACTTTCAAGCCACCGCCAATCTTTGGATTCGCGGCATTTTAGAACATGAGTTCGGCCTGCCGCATCGCAGTGTCAACTGGTTCAAACAAGACGAAGAAGAGGTTGATTGGACACCGCCCGTCGATTTGAAGATCCAACGCATCGGACCCGGAAAGAGCGTGGAAAAAATGCTGGCCGATGGCGAGATCGATGCACTGATTCACCCGGAGTTGATCCAACCGGTCCTCGACAAGGACAAGCGGGTCGCACGGCTGTTCCCCAACTATCGCGAACTCGAAATGGAATATTACAAACGCACCGGCATCTTCCCGATCATGCATACCACTGCAATTAAACAGGAGATTGTCGACAAATATCCCTGGGTGCCGATCAATTTGATGCAAGCATTCGAGGCTTCGAAAAGGGCCGCCTACAAGCGCATGGAGAACCCACGCATCGTACCGCTAGCCTGGTTCCGCTCGTTTCTCGAAGAGCAAGAGGAAATCCTTGGTTATGATCCCTGGGTCTATGGCCTTGGCGATGCCAACACCAAGAATCTAGAAACGCTGATGCAGTACTCTCAAGAGCAAGGACTGATCGGGCGCAAGATGGCGTTAGACGAACTGTTTATCAAAACCGAGGCCCACTCGTAGAGAAAGTCAAGCATCTATTGCTGCGAGCCTCGCTTCGCCGATATAGGGCTCGTGGGGCACCCGATTGACGGTAATTTCTTGGAATGAGATTTATTTTTCTTAACTCCGCGCTTAGGAAACGCAAGTCTGTGTCGTTTCAGCGCCGGTCCTGATTACTGTCGTGCAAAGGCGCTGTCGCGCTGGCTTTTTCTTATCGCCATATCAATTTTGGAACAGTCCTGCCGGTGACGTTGAACTTCTAACCTTATTGTCGTAGATTTTCCACACCTATTTTGTGGGCGAGACGGAAATTGCTCGCCGATAAACTCCGACTAGGGAGGCCGTGTATGTTTGGCAAGGGAGTATTTCAAGAGGAAGATAATCTGCTTCGGGAAATTATCCGGAGCGTCGATAAGCGTGTCGATTATTCAGCAAAAGAAGGGGAAGGCTCGCGGTTCACGGTTCATGTAAAGCTACGCGGCCACGAAGCGGATCTGCTGCTCGATCTGGAGGACCTGAAAGCCGCCAAGACCGATATGGTCCGGCGCCATCAGGTCCGGCAAAAAATTAAAGCTCGCTGCGACCATCTCGATAAGTCACGTTACGGCGATGATGTACTCGGGCTTAAGTCGGCAAGAATTCTCCGAGCTTCTCCAAAACTGGAAGCGCCGGCGCAACGGAGCGGTTTCAGCCGTGGTCCAAGGCGATAGATCGGACAGCTTGTGGGAAGAGAGTGTCTATTGAACACTCAGTAGAAATAATATGGAAAAAGCGCAGCTTATTCGGCACGCATTGAAGGAGCATGGGCAGCTAATCATGCCCGGTGTCTATGACGCCCTAAGCGCAAAAATAGCAATGCGATCTGGCTTTGAAGTCATTTTCATCACAGGTTATAGCGTATCGGCCACACTAATCGGCGAACCGGATTTCGGTCTGCTGACCCAGTCGGAGGTCGTTGGCACGGCGCAACGGATCTGCTCCGTGGTCGACACGCCCGTGATCGTTGATGCCGACACCGGCTACGGCAATGCAATCAATGTAATTCGCACGGTTGAAGAACTGCTACGTGCCGGCGCCGGCGGGATGTTTTTAGAAGATCAGATCTGGCCAAAGCGGTGCGGCCATATGAAGGGCAAGCAGGTCATCCCTGCCGACGAGCAGCTCAAAAAATTGCGCGCCGCCGTCGAAGCAAAAGGCAAGAGTGATTTCTTCATTGTCGCCCGCACAGATTCACGCCAAGTTCTAGGTTTGAAGGAGGCAATCCGGCGCGGACTGGCTTTTAAAGAGGCTGGCGCTGACGCTGTATTCATTGAAGCGCCTGAATCCAAGGAGGAGATGAGAGAAATCGCGAGAACTGTACCTGGGCCGCTTGTCGCCAATATGCTGGAACGAGGCGTTACGCCGTTGATGGGACCTGAAGAGCTAAAGGAGCTAGGATTCGATTTAGTGGTTTGGCCATTGGCGCCACTCTACTCGGTCGCCAAGTCTTTGACTGATGTTTACACGACTTTGCGGCGAGACGGCTCCACGCTGGCGATCTTAGATCGCCTAATGCCATTTGATGAATTTAATCAGATAGTCGGGCTGGATGAAAAGTACGCCCTGGATGAAAAGTACCGAATTTAGTCAAAAGCTTCGACCCGTTAGTCACTAGCTGACCGACACCGGCATGATCAAAGCCTCATTGGCATTAGCACATAAAGGTAGCTATCAACGCCAGCCTTGCGGATCACACTCGGGCTCAGTTCATCTTTAAGCTCAATGTCAATCTCACCATCGCCTCCTAAAATCCCCAAGACATCGATCAAATAGCGTGCATTAAATCCGATTGACAGGGGTTTACCTTCATATTCAGCTTCGATTTCCTCTACCGCCTCACCTAGGTCCGGGTTGTTCGCAGAGATCGCCACTTTCCCGGCGCTGAACTCCAAGCGAACGCCCTTATAACGCTCACTCGATAAAATCGATACGCGCCGCAAAGCTTGGAGCAGCTCGTCGTGCTCAATTTTGGCGAGGTTAGGATTTCCCTTCGGGATGACTTTGGTGTAATCGGGAAAGTCGCCGTCTATAAGACGCATGAAAAGCTCGATTTTATCTTTCGTCACCAGCCCCATGTTTTCTTTGAAACCTAGCGACACGGCGCCGTCAGTACCGTCTTCCAAGAGCTTTTTTAACTCCGCTAACCCTTTGCGCGGCAGAATTACGCCTTTGCTCAAGCCAAATGAGCCCACCGATTTTTCCTCGAACGCTAAACGATGGCCGTCGGTAGCCACCATCCTGATTTTGCCGCCTTCCCCCTCCTCCACGAACACGCCGTTTAAGCTATAACGCGTTTCATCCGTCGAAACGGAAAAAAGCGTCCGCTCGATCATGTCGCGAACCGTCGATGCGGGAGTTGTCGAGAGTGCCTTGTTATCGAATTTTGGAAATTGCGGGAACTCTTTGGCATCAATACCAACGATTTTGAACACCGATTTACCGCTGCGAATCTCCACCCAATCGTTTTCCAATCGTTTGAGTTGGACCTGGTCATTAGCAACTTCGCGAATTATTTCGTAGATCTTTTTCGCGTTAACGGTTATCGCCCCTTCTTTTACGACATCGCCTTCAATTTCACCTCTGACGCCGACTTCCAGATCTGTTGCTGTAACGCGAATGGATCCCTTAATCGCCTCGATCAAGACATTCGCAAGGATCGGCATGGTGTTGCGCCGTTCTACGATGCTCTGGGTCCAATAAAGCGTTGCGAGAAAACCTTCCCGCTTGGCTTTAATTTCCATAACTCCTCCGTGTAACCACTAGTTCGCTAAATATATATATAAATTCCAGGAGTAATAGTAGAGGGTGTGGATAAGGCGGAAAAAATAACTTTAGCCAAAGAAAGCGCTAATCTAGCTTGTGGTTTATCGGACTCGTTTAGCTTCCTTTTCAACTTCTGCGGACCCGATCGCTCATTAAGGCACAGTCATCCACAATCAACCTAGGCCGATGGCCACAAGTTATTCACAGCTATTTGCGGATGTTAAGATTCCGTTCGAGCTTTTCGATGGTAGTTTGCATGTGCGGGTCTTCTTTGATTTTTCTTTCGATCGTTTTCGACGCGTGGATGACCGTGGAGTGATCGCGACCGCCGAACTTGTCGCCGATGGCGGGAAATGAAGTCTCTGTGTATTTGCGGCAGAGGTACATCGCGACCTGTCGCGGCAGAGCGATATTTTGCGTTCTCCTCTTTGCCTTTAGGTCGCCAATCTTTATGTTGAAGTATTCGCAGATTGTTTTCTGAATATTTTCAACTGTGATTTCTCTCTTTGCTCCGTTCAAGGTATTGCGCAACACGTCTTTCGCCAAGTCTACTGTAATGGTTGCCTTGGTCAGAGAAGCAAACGCGCCAAGACGGGTGAGCGAACCTTCTAACTCGCGTACGTTGGAGTCGATGTTCGAAGCCAGAAAAATCGCTACGTCATGCGGCAGCTGTACGCCCTCGACTTCAGCCTTTTTCTGTAGGATCGCAACCCGGGTTTCCATATCGGGGGGCTGGATATCCGCGATTAAGCCCCACTCAAATCTATTCCTTAACCGATCTTCGATTCCTGGGATTTCTTTGGGAAATTTGTCTGAGGTAATGACGATTTGCTTATGGGACTCATAAAGCGAATTAAAGGTGTGAAAGAACTCTTCTTGGGTTCGTTCTTTACCAGCGATGAACTGGACGTCGTCAAGAATTAAGATATCGACGTTTCTGAATTTTTTCTTAAACTCGTCCATTTTGTCGCGCCGCAGCGACGCGATTAACTCATTCATAAAGGATTCAGAGCTCAGGTAGACGACTTTTAGGCCCGGGCGTTGTTTCACAGCTTGGTGGCCAATGGCGTTAACGAGGTGGGTTTTTCCCAAGCCAACTCCACCATAAATAAACAATGGGTTGTAGTTATCTCCAGGCTGGTTGGCTACGGCCACGCAGGCGGCATGAGCAAACTGATTGCTTGCTCCGATGACGAAGTTGTCAAAGGTGTACTTTGGAATCAAATTGCTCGTGCGTTGCGGTCGCTCACGTTCTACTTCATCCTTTTTTGCTGCTTTGTCAGAAATTGGCGGTTTCGTTGGCCGCTCGCTAACTTGAAAAACGATTTTGATATTGCGATCCGTCGATGAACTCAAAAGCTTTTCGAGTGTAGCTAAATAGTGTTCCGTGAGCCAATCACGAAAGAATTTGTTAGGCACATCCAGAAGTATTTCGCTTTTGTTCTTCGACACGAAACGGATCGGTGCGATCCAAGTGTCAAAGTTTTGCTTGCCGACGGCTTGCTTAATTTCTGGCAATACTTCGAGCCACAACTCACTCATGGTCAACACCGCTAAGGTAGTGAAAAAATGGTAAAAACGCGAAAAATAGTTACAAACAATGTTATCCACAGCTGTGGATAACACAGAAATCCAGTTTTTTTAGTTTTTTCTATATGAAGTCGGCTCCAACCACATCTAAATGATGACCGTAGAAATCATCAACTTTGCACTAACGCTAAAAAAGCTCCACTAACAAATGTTGTGGAATTTTTCGCGTTCGGCCGAAAAAAATGAGCACGACACGCTTGAGAATTCGGAAGCGTTTTTAATAATCCTTTTCAAAATTCTTTGCAAGAAAAAAACACAAGAAAAAATTTTCCGCTTATTTTGTTATGTTGACAGCATGCTTGCGCAATGCTAGCAACGATTTCTCAACTAATGCGCCGGTCAGAAAAAATTTTTTTCCGCGCCAAGCGAGTAATCCCCGGTGGAGTCAACAGTCCAGTGCGTGCGTGGAAAGCGGTTGGTGGGGAGCCTTTGGTCATAGACCACGGCAGAGGAAGTCACATCTTTGACGCTGACGGGAAGCGCTACATGGACTTCGTCGGTTCCTGGGGACCTCTCATCCTTGGCCATGCGCATCCGAAGATCGTGCAAGCAGTGCGCCAAGGCGCTGCTAACGGCTTCACTTTCGGCGCGCCCACAGAAGGTGAGGTGCTTTTGGCCGAAAAGGTAAAGCAGCTGATGCCATCTATACAGATGCTGCGCCTAGTAAATTCCGGTACGGAAGCGACCATGAGTGCGCTTCGGCTGGCACGCGCTTTTACCGGACGGAACAAGATCATTAAATTTGACGGTTGTTATCACGGTCACTCGGACGGTTTGTTGGTCAGAGCCGGTTCTGGCGTTGCCACTCTTGGCCTGCCGGATAGTCCCGGCGTTCCGGATGGATTTGCGCGGGAAACGTTGACAGCTAAATACAACGATATTACATCCCTGCAAAAAACTTTTGCCAAACATGGCAAGTCGATTGCAGCAGTCATCATCGAACCGGTCTGCGGCAATATGGGTGTGATTGTGCCGAAGCCCGGCTTTCTTCAAGCGCTGAAAGAAATGACCCGTAAAAGCGGCGCGCTGCTGATCTTCGATGAAGTGATCACAGGTTTTCGCGTAGCACTCGGTGGCGCGCAGGAATTCTTCCGCATCTCGGCGGATCTCACCTGCCTGGGAAAGATTCTTGGCGGGGGGCTGCCTTTAGCCGCCTTTGGTGGAAGACACGAGATTATGAGAAAGTTGGCACCTTCAGGGCCGGTTTACCAAGCAGGCACCCTATCCGGTAACCCCCTCGCTGTAAGCGCCGGCTTGGCAACGCTGGCGCTCTTGGAGCGTCCAGAAACCTATGAGAAGCTGGAACAGAGGGGAAGACGATTGGAGGACGGGCTGCGCGCCGTTCTGGAAAAGTACGGCATCAACGCGACGCTCAACCGCGTCGGCTCGATGATGACCTTGTTTTTCGGCGTAAATCGGGTTGAAAGCCCGGACGATGCACGTCAGTGCGACCGGCAAATGTTCGCGCGCTTCTTTCACGGTATGCTAAAGCGCGGCGTTTATCTGCCGCCGGCGCCTTTTGAGGCGATGTTTGTGTCCCTCGCCCACTCTCTGAGAGACCTGGATCGTACGGTGCACGCGTTCAACGGCTGGGTTAGGGAGGAGAGGGAGGTTTGATAGCCGCCACTGTCCATGCTAAATAACGTGGCACGGAAAAAGACACAGGACAATCGCGAGAGGGCAGAAAAGAGCCGCCGTATATAAGGTACAGCAAGTTCGCCGGGGCGGCGCTGGAGTTTCCCAGCACGGTAATCGGCGGCTTGTTTTTGGGCTACATCCTGGACACGTATCTCGATACAACTCCCTGGTTTACCACCGTTCTTACGTTGATAGCCCTAATCGGAGCGTTTGTTCGCCTCGTACAATGGACGAATTATTTTAAAGGGAAGAGATGAGCAG
>JBLMXG010000136.1:0-10876 GCA_050257635.1 Chloroflexota bacterium | reverse complement strand
CCGATTTGGATCGGTTTGCTGGAAGCCACCGCCATGGCTACTGAAATCGAGGGCATCAAGATGGCGCGCCCAATGACCCACGATCTACTCAAGACGATTCTCGGCGAGGTCGGTTGTTCGGTCGAATCGGTAGAGATCACGGAACTTAAAGAAAATACTTATTACGCCTTGGTCAATCTCATGCTGGGCGGTCGGCAGGTCATAATCGACTCGCGCCCGAGCGATGCGATCGCGCTGGCGCTGCGCACCAAAAGTCCGATCTACGTTGCCAAGGCCGTCTTGGAAGCGTCGAGCACGTTGCAACAAAACGAAGAAAGCAACGAACGAGCGGTTGAAAACGTCTCGAATGTTTCCAAGGAGAAATGGGCGGAAATCTTGGAAAAGATGGGCCCGGATGATTTCAAATACAAACAGTAGCAGATAAGTTATCTTCCCATCCTAAGAAATCACGCGCGGCTGTTGGATCAACCGTCGATGTTGCGCGTCGGTCTGTTTCAAAACAATTTATGGCAACCGCAAGCAAAAGGATCACACGAAAACAGTTGCGCCAGCCGGATTGGTTTCAGGTACACTCCGAAAATGCGTTGGATTATTTTACCCACCACAAATCCCTGGTAGTTACGGTTGTTGCCGGCCTTGTAGTTTTAGGCGCGATCGTCTGGGGCTGGCAGTTGTTCAAAGCAAAGCAAAATCTCGCTGCCTCTCAGGAATTCACCAAGGCATTGGAATTGTACCAAAGCGAAAAATACCGCGAAGCCATCCAGGGCTTTGAAATTGTTAAAGGCAATCGCTGGTCGCGTTATGCCGTGCTTGCGCACCTTTATTTGACCAACAGTTACCTCGCGACCAACGACCTCGACAAGGCCATAGCCGAGGGGCAACGCTCCGTGGCGGCAACCGACCCGAACAGCATCTATCGCCAAATCGCGCTTGTCGACCTAGCTACCGCCGAGGAACAAAAGCAGCAATGCAAGACCGCGATCGATCACTATGGTGAGGCGGAAAAAATTGCCGGTCCATTACAGGGCAAGGCTTTGCTGGGCAAGGCTCGCTGCGCGGAAGCCCTGGGAGATGCGGCGACTGCAATCTCAGCGTACAAGGAGTACCTCAAGGGTAACCCTGGGTCGCCATATGGCGTGAAGGTGGCTGAATTAGACGCCAAGTCGACTGCACCGGGAACGGCTAGGAAATAACGAGGGCGAGTTAGTTAACGTCTGATAAGATATATTATGTAAACTTTCATGGTTTGGCCCGTTCGCAACTTCACGCAAACTAAACCTCCTCCTCAGTTTTCATACCCCTTCCCCGGTCCCTTTGATATTCACTGACGCGTTTAGCTCAACGGTTTTAGGTGGGCATCAAAGAAGTTCGGACTATATTTGTTATAAATTTAGTCGCGGCTAGAAATAGCGCCAGAGCCACCATTTCTCGAAACCGAGCTTGGCCCAATAGATCAACTTCGACGGCCCCCAAGTTCGCGCCTCGGTGACACCGAACGGCGGCCAGCCTGTGGGATAAATAGTTCGATTGGCGGCGGCGCGTCCAGCGCCGTAGGCAAGCAGTCATATCGTGTGAAGCCACAGGTCCACCGGCCGACCTTTACCGGTGATCTCTACGGCTAGATTATGAGCGAGCACGTCGGCTTCCTGATGGGCTACACCGCCGGCTTTGGACGCCGGCATATCCGCGCAGTCGCCAATCGCGTAGACGTTGTCCCATTTGGTCCGGAGGGTTTCGTAATCGACACGAATGCCGTTTTCGCACTCCGCCAAGCCGCAATCAAAAAGCACCTGTGCGGGACGGTGCGGCGGCACCATCACCAGTAGATCGTAAGGAATATTGTAGCCGTAAAGCCCCTTGACCTCTTTGGCTTGCGGGTCGATGGAGCGGACGACAAATTCGTAATGCTGCGCGATGTTTCTGCGCTGGCTTTCATCGTTCATCCAGACCACCGGATTGCGATGCTCGCCGCAGGGTTCGGGGTCGCGGGTGAAGAACTCGATCTTCACGCGGTCGCGGATGCCGCGCTTTTTGAAGTAGCTGTCGAGCATCCATTGGGCTTCGTAGGGCGCTGGCGGACAGCGATAGGGGCCGAGCGGCACGCCGACCACGATCCGCCCTCCGCCAAAGGATTCAAGCGCGTTGCGGAGCCGCATTGCACTATCGATTTCCCAGGGGTGGAGTGATGCTTCGGCGAACCCGGGAACGAGATCGGGTCTCACCTGCATACCTAGGGAAACAATCAAGTAATCGTAATCGATCTTTTGATTCTGCAGTTCCACTTGTTGGCGCTTCGCGTCGATGCCCAAAACTTCCGACTGAAGGAACTTGACGTTGTGCTTTTCCAACCGGCTCAAGCTGCGCGTGATATCGCGGGGCTGGCGCTCGCCGACCATGACGAACAAAAACGCCGGCATGAAAAGATGATCGGCGCGCTTGTCGACCAGGATAACGTCGTGTTGGTCGCCGAGTTTTCGACCCAAGTTCGTTGCCGCAACCACGCCGCCGCTGCCGCCGCCCAGAATTACGATCTTTTTTCGTCCGTTCGGTGCCGCCATCTATTTTTCACCGCCATGCCGTTGCTGCCAGCGTAGCGTCAAACCCTTGAGATTCCTAAGGCGTTGCTCGCGGCAAAGCTCCTGTTCCCTTCGTCCGTCGCGGGTGAGCTCCTTGCCGAATCGCGACGTGGCGTGGAGAAACCAGAGAATGACTTTATCGGAAAGATCCCTGAACCGTTCCATATTTATTTATCAAAACGCGGCACGCTCGCAGCGCGGCGAACCGAGATAATCTTCCACGTTAAGTTTAATGCGTTGAGGGTCGCCCGAAGTCGTTTGCCTCGGGCGCGTTCTTACCGGAGGAAGGTGTCTTCCTGCCGCAGTTTCTCCCCCGCCGCCAACAGCCCCTGAGGCGTCGGCCCGGCTTCACCGATGAGTCCGACCTGTCGGAGAAACTGACCGATCTGCTCGTGATCGCGCGGGCTCACCGGCGCGTAAGGCCGGCAAGGATTGCCGATATCGACGCCGAAATGCTTCATCGCCGACTTCATCACCGGCGGCAACCCGTAAGCCGCCCATTTGCCAGGAAACAACGCATAACAGCGTGCCCAAAATCGCGCCGTTTCGAGGTCCCCGGCGCGGAACGCTTTTACGATCTGGGCGCCGATGCGCGTGCCGGGCGGCGGCATGGTCGCTCCCGAGCCGCCCAACATAAGTGTCACGAGCAACGGTTGCATAGTGGTAAAATAATGGCCCCGTCCGGCAATGTCGATTTGCTCAATTAATCTGGATATTTTTGTAATATCTCGAGAGCTTTCCTTGAAGTAACGGATGTTGTCGATCTCGCTGATTTTGACGAAGGCATCCTGGGGTGGGTCGGCGCCGGGTCCCGGATTATGATAACAGGTGACCGGCAGCGGGCTTGCCGACGCAACCTGAGTGTAAAACTCCATCAATTCGGCGATGGTCGGCTGGCCACCCCAAGGGCGTAGCGGCATCAGCACTTGAACCAAATCACCACCCACTTTCGCGGAGTATTCGGCGAGCTCGATCACTTCGCGCGGCGACGGGCTGGAGCAACCGAGAATGACCGGCACACGCTTGTTGACCATTTCCGTGGCGACTTTCAGCAGCTCTTTGCGTTCGTCGCGCGAAAGCATCGTGTATTCGGCCGCCTCAACGGCGGCAATCGTAACCGCGTCGCAATCCGTGACGAGAAACTCGATCTCTTTTTCCAACGCCTTGTAATTCACCCGATCGTTGTCGTCGAACGGAGTGAGACAGGCGCCGATAATCCCTTTAATCGGTTTTTCCAGTGCCATGGTGCTTAATTCAACAATTCCGCAATAATCCGAGCGTGCCCGGCGTCGCTCCCCTTCACCCGCAGGGGCAGCGCCATGATGCGCGTGCGCTTGCCGACGATGCTGCCGAGATTGGTGACGTTTTCGGCGATCAAAACTTCATTGCCGAGCAGCATCTTGTGCACCGGAAAGTCGAAACCCTTCGGCCGCAGCGGCGTCGGCAAGTCCACAGTGATGCAATCGATGCCGAACATCTTTATGCCCTTCTGAACCATCCATTCGGCCGCGTCCACCGAAAGATAGGGATGCAGGTTATAGTCCGGGCTGTCGAATTTCTCATCCCAACCGGTGTGGAGCATCAGGATATCGCCGCGGTGGACCGCCACGCCGGAGGTTTCCAGGTCTCTCGCGGTTACCTCTTCCCCGCCTTTTTTCTTTACGCCGATGACCGCACCGGGCCCGACGAAGGCGTCCAATGGCAGCTCTTCAATGGACTTGCCGTTGGGCACGATGTGAATTGGCGCGTCGACATGAGTCCCGGCGTGACAGGGTAACGACAGTTCGGTGACGTTTAACGGGTGGCCTTTTTCCAGGCTCAGAAATTTTTGCACATGCACATCTGGCAGCACTGGAATCTTCGGCATGCCGTCGTAGATGACTCGGGAAAGATCGACCATTTCCATAGGATAATCTCCTTCGCTAATCGCCATTGCGCCAGCGCGTATAGAGCGGATCTTTATCAACGTACGCGCGTTTGATGCCGTCAAAGGCAAGCCAGAACTGGTCGAGCGTTTTTTGTACCGCCGCGCGCACGCTCGCCTGCTGCGGCTCGCTCACGGCATAGCGTTGCACCGCGAGCGGTCCGACTTTCATATGTTCCTCGTCGACGCCCATATGCAGGGTCCAGTAGCGAATATCCTCGGACTCGCGATCGAAGCCGTAGTGTTTGGTTAAGCCGTTGACGATGCGCGTCATTCGCTCGTTCGCGGTGCCTTCGAGACAAAAACCCTGGCAGGCGTAAAGATCGAGCCAGCTTCTTTGAAACATCAACAGCTCGCGCCAATCCAAGAACGCTTCGGTCTCGGGCAACGCCTCGACTCTATCCAACTCTTCCTTGTTGTAGCCGCAGGCCTGGGCAAAACGGATAAACAGACCCTTGTGACTATCCGTTCCGGTGATCTCACCCGTGCCTTCCTCGACGACGTTTTCGATCCACATCTTTTCGAGTTCAGGATCGTCCGGGCAGCGGCTGAGCATGGCCGCGATCGGTTTGGGAAAAGGCTTGGGGAAAAAGAGATAGAATTGGCCGATAAAACCTTTCAGCTGCTCGCGGTCGAGCCTGCCCTCTTCGATCATGCCGATGATCGGATGGTTTTTGGAGTGCTTGGCGCGCACCATCTGTTGAATCTCTTTGACAAACTCGCTGCTTGAAACTGTCATGACTTTTTGCTCCCCGCCCTTTTCTGCTTGCGGCGCATCAACTCTCTGTGAAAACTGCCCCCGGCGCGATTCGAACGCACGGCCCCAGGATTAGGAATCCTGTGCTCTATCCACCTGAGCTACGGGGGCGCAACGTGGCTTCTGAACCAAATCTTCCTTTGTTGTTTCCTCGTCTCTTTGTTACCATCAATGCCAAAGTCGGGTCAAATACCGTGGAAAACTTTTTCGCCTCGTTGACGCGCGTATCTTTCAGGCAGGACAGCCCACCTCTCGGCCGATTGCTGCTTGGCTGCGCCGTTATGCTTGCTTTAGCGGCTTGCACCACAGGCCCTAGGCCGCTGTCGATCACCATGTACAATGCCAAGACCAATCAGACACTTACCTGTGCCGCGCACGATTCGCTGGGCCGAGTGGATACGGAGATACTCGCCGCCAGCGTTGAAAGTTGCGCCAAGCGATTGGAGGCGCACGGCTTTGTCAGGCAAAATTAGACTCCCTCATATTTTGCTCGCCTTGACGCTGAGGAATTTTTCCGGCTAGTCTTTCTCCCGGCGGTTTTGACATCGCAGTCAAGAGGGAAATTCATGAATTGCCGTAAGGATCACGTTACGCTGAATTGCAAAAGCCTCGAGGAGGCGGCGCGTTTCTACGAGACCCATTTCGGCGGTAAGGCCACCGCGATGCGCCAGGGCGGCGACGGGCGCAAATTTTGTTTTGTCGATATCGGCGGTGCCGCCGCAATCCAGCCGATCGAATCCCCGAGCGAAAGCGGCATCAACCACTACGGTTTTGTCGCCGATGACATGGATCAAATGGTGACCGAACTGCGAGCTAAGAAAGCCGATATTATCCGCGAAATTCGCGATGCGAACGGAAAGGTAACAACCCTTTTCGTCGACGATAACAACGGGCTCAAAATGGAGATTCGACTGCCGCGCCGTAGAGGTCGTGTCACGTAAAAAAACGAGCGGGCCGCGCGCCATTCTTGACATCCATGGTGGCGCGGCTTAATTTAGACCTACAAGGTCCATCTAGGAGGAGTCATGGCCAAGAGTTTTCAAGAGATTATGGCCGAAGCGCGCAAGCAAGTTCCAGAGATCAGCGCGCAACAAGTCAACGAATTGTTGAAAAATAACGGCAACTCGCCAGTTTTGCTTGATGTTCGGGAGAGCGATGAATGGCGTCAGGGGCATCTCGAAGGCGCCCTTTCGCTGCCGCGTGGATTTCTTGAAATTAAGGTCGAAACCGCACTGCCGAACAAAGATACGCCGATCATCGCTTATTGCGCCGGCGGGGTGCGCTCGTTATTGGCTGCCAAGGCCATGAAAGAGATGGGTTATCAAAATGTGTCTTCTATGGAGGGCGGCTATGCGGCTTGGAAAAACGGCGGTTTTAAATGGGTGCAAGATTTTCAGTATACGCCGGAGCAATTGATCCGTTACAGCCGCCATTTTCTCTTGCCCGAGGTGGGCGAAGAGGGCCAGGCGAAACTACTCCAAGCAAAGGTGCTGATGGTCGGTGCTGGCGGTCTAGGCTCTCCTTCTGCATATTATCTGGCGGCAGCCGGTGTCGGCACGATCGGCATCATTGATAACGATGTGGTGGATATTTCGAATTTGCAGCGCCAGATCCTTCACGCCAATGATCGAGTCGGCATGCCCAAGGTGGAATCGGCTAAGAAAACGCTTGAGGCGCTCAATCCTGATGTGAAAGTGATCCCTTATCAAGCTAAATTAACCTCCGAAAACATCATGGAGATTATCAAGGACTATGATTTGGTGGTCGACGGCTGCGATAATTTCCCGACGCGCTATCTGGTCAATGATGCTTGCGTACTGGCAGGAAAACCTAATGTGCATGGCAGCATCTTCCAGTTCGAAGGTCAGGCCACGGTATTTTATCCCGGCAAAGGCCCCTGCTACCGTTGCTTGTATCCGGAGCCGCCGCCGGCTGAGATGGCGCCAAGCTGCGCGGAGGCTGGCGTGCTCGGCGTATTGCCGGGGTTGATTGGCGTGATCGAAGCGTTAGAGGCGGTTAAAATCATCTTGGACAAAGGCGACAGCTTGGTCGGTCGACTATTGCACTTCAATACTCTGACCATGGAGGTCAACTCGCTTAGGCTACGTCGCGATCCCAATTGCCCGATGTGCGGCGATCATCCAACGATCCATGAGTTGATCGATTACGAGGAGTTTTGCAGCCTGCGGCATTAAAATTACGCAAAGCTATTGCGGTGAAGATCCAAGGGCGGCCGATTGGCCGCCCTTTTCTTTTTTGTACGTTTTAACCGCTACGAGGATATTTTGTGCGGTTCGGAATCTGTCCGGCATTTCTATAAGATTCCGTCATCATCACATGCCTTTAACAGGATTTAGGACAGGCTCGCCCCGCGCTTCGAAGAACCCCTTACTCGAAGTCAGTGAAATAATGTCCGCGCCGTCTGGCGCTGCTCCGGAATCTGGCAGAGGCGGCCCCTTCTTCTTGATTTTGCACGAGGGAGAGGTCTGAGCGGAAATTTCTAAAGACCAACGGCGCGCTTGAGTGAATCGATTTCGCTGTGGCTTAGCGGCCGCAGTTTGCCCATTGGCAAGGGGCCCAGCGTTACCGAGCCGACACGAATACGGATCAGTTTCTCCACAAAAAAACCCAGCGCCTCGAACATGCGCCGCACCTCGCGCTTACGCCCTTCTTGCACTTCGATCTCTACCCAGGCGTTTTTTCGGAGCTTAGAGACGACGCGCGCGCGCGCCGGCGCACTCATGCCGTCTTCCAACCGAATGCCTTTGCGCAAACGAGCGAGATCTTCGTCGCTGGGGCAGGCGCTCAACTTGGCGCGGTAGATTTTTTTCACGCCGTAGCGCGGATGAGTCAGTCGCAGCGCAAAATCACCGTCATTGGTCAGAAGCAAAAGCCCCGTAGTGTTGTAATCGAGCCGTCCCACTGGGAACAGCCGGCGTTTTTCGCCAAGGCTCGCGACGTACGGCGTTAAGTCGGGACGATGCTCCGGGTCGTTGAGCGTGGTGATCACCCCTGGCGGCTTGTGAAACGCATAATAAAGCGGCGCCGCGGCGGGCTTGATGCGCTTGCCGTCGACTTTGATGCTGTCTTTGACCGGATCCGCCTGAGAGCCCAGCTTGCGCACCACCGTTCCATTGACGGTCACCCGGCCTTCGCCGATCCATCGCTCCGCCTCGCGACGGGACGCCAGTCCCGCCCGAGCGAGAATTTTTTGCAGCCGCTCCATTGCCCGATCGGTTCAATTTTCTTCGAGATGATCGACCGAGATCGTGTCGCCGGGGATTTCCGGCAGCGATATCTCTTCCATCTCCTTGAGCGTAGGCAGGTGGGAAAGATCCTTGAGATTGAAAAGCTGAAGGAATTCAGCCGTAGTACCATAGAGAAACGGCCGGCCAGGAACGTCTTTACGTCCCACTGCGCGAATCAAGCTGCGCTCCAAGAGGGTCGTGATGACGCCGTCGACATCGACGCCGCGGATGGCTTCCACCTCCGCCCTGGTAATCGGCTGGCGGTAAGCAATAATCGCCAGGGTTTCGAGCGTGGCCTTGCTCATCCGGGCGGGGCGTCCGCCGAGAAACTTTTTGACCCAATCGGCGTTCGCTTTGGCGGTGCGCAGCTGGTAACCGCCGGCGACCTCCACCAGGCGGATGCCGCGCTGCTGACTTTCGAGCTCTTGTTGGATCTCGCTCAGCACTTCCTGGACCATTTTCTTATCCAGCGGCTCAAGGACTTCGGCGAAGCGCTGCAATGGCTGCGGTGCATCGGCGACAAACAAAAGACTCTCGACTATCGACTTGATTTCTTCACGTTCCATTGTGACTGTCCTCGGCGTCCTCAAGGACGACCTGCTCGGCGGCTTCGTCCATCTGCGCCGCCGCTTCGATCATGATCGGTCCAGCCGTCTCGTCTTGGAATATACGGATAGCCCTGACCTTAACCAGCTCGAGCATCGCCAGGAAGGTCGCCACCACCTCCATGCGGCTTTTGACAGCATCGAACATAGCTTCGAACAACACCCTCCCCTCGCGATGCAACCGGTCGAGCAGCAGGGTCATCTTCTCGCGCACGGTGACCTTTTCGAGCGTCACCTCATGGACGATGTCTTTGGGCAATCGGTCAATGACGCGCTTGAGCGCGCCGAGCAACTCAAAGACCGAGACTTCGCGAAATTCGCGCGGACCTGCCTCTTCAAACGGCGCCGAGGCGCGCACAAACACATCGCGGGTAAGAACTTCCCGCTGCTCCAACTCGGCCGCGGCGTCCTTGTAGCGCTGATATTCCAACAAGCGACGGACCAATTCATCGCGCGGGTCGACGCCCTCCTCTTCTTCTTCCTCATCGACTCCCGCCGGCAGCAGCATGCGCGACTTGATATGGATCAGCGTCGCCGCCATGACCAGAAATTCGCCAGCCACATCGAGATTCAACGTCTGCATGAGATCGAGCGTGGCGAGGTACTGTTCAGTGATCGCGGCAATGGGGATGTCGGTGATGCTGACTTCGTTTTTTTTGATAAGGTGGAGCAAGAGGTCCAAAGGCCCCTCGAACATCTCCAATTGAACGCGCGTGCTCATAACCCTACGGTTTCTCGCACTTCGGCCATGGTGGCGCCGGCTTTTTCTTGCGCGATCCGGTTGCCGCCGACCAGAATCGCTTCGACGTCTTCGGGATGCTTTTCATAGAATGCGCGTTGCTCGCGCACGGGCGCCAGTTCCTCGACGACGTGCTTGATCATAATTTTTTTGCAATCCAAACAGCCGATGCCGGCGGTGCGGCAGCCTCTGGAGACCTCGGCGATCTCGTCGCCGGTGCAGTAAATCTTGTGCAGTTGAAACGCCGGGCATTTCTCCGGCTCGCCGGGGTCGGTGCGCCTGACCCGCGCAGGATCGGTCATCATGCGGCTCAACTTCTGATCGATCTCCTTGGGCGTGTCGGAAAGAAACACTGCGTTGCCGTAGCTCTTGCTCATTTTGCGCCCGTCGAGACCGGGCATTCTTTGGGTTTCCGTCAGGAGCACATCGGGTTCGGGAAAAATCGGCTGGTACGTCTGATTGAAACGGCGCACGATCTCCCGGGTCAATTCCACGTGAGGCGCCTGATCGACACCAACGGGAACTTTGTTGGCTTTGTAGATCGTGATATCTGCCGCTTGCAGCACCGGATAACCGAGAAAACCGTAGGTGGAAAGATCTTTGCCGACGATTTCTTTTATTTGCTCTTTGTAGGTCGGGTTGCGTTCCAACCAGGGCACGGGAGTAATCATGGAATAAAGGAGGTGCAGCTCGGCGTGTTCCTTGATCTGGGACTGGCGGAAGATGGTCGATTTTGCCGGATCGAGGCCGACGCTCAGCCAATCGATGACCATCTCGATGGTGCTCTTTTGGATGCCTTGCGGTGAGGCGTAATCGGTCGTCAAGGCGTGCCAGTCAGCGACGAAGAAATAGCAGCGAAACTGTTCCTGAAGCCGCAGCCAGTTGGTGAGCGCACCGTGAAAATGGCCGAGATGGAGTCTCCCAGTGGGGCGCATGCCGCTAACAATGGTTTCCATAGTCTTCCGATCTAGAAGATGCCCAAATAAAGTTTCAACAAGAACTCGGTGGGCGGATCGATAATGCGATC
>JBLMXG010000135.1:0-6333 GCA_050257635.1 Chloroflexota bacterium | reverse complement strand
GGCGTTTGCCTCGGCCATCAGTCGATCGGCGCCGCCTACGGCGGCAAAATCGTTCGCGCGCCGTCGATCATGCATGGCAAACTCTCGGATGTGACCCACGATGGGTTGACCATTTTCCGCGGCGTCAAGAATCCGTTCGGCGCCATGCGCTATCATTCCCTGGTGATCGATCCGACGAGCTTGCCTGCCGACCTGACGGTCAGCGCCCGCGCCGAAGGAAACATCATTATGGCGGTTCGCCACAAGCGCTTTCCTGTGGAGGGCGTGCAGTTTCACCCGGAATCCATCCTCAACGAAGAGGGCAAAAAGATTCTCAAAAACTTTCTCGATCGCTATTGACCGGCGCGCGATGAAGCTGCTCTGTTTCCAGGCTAAAAGTTTTCGTTGGAAGACTCATTCTAAAACCCTGCCGGAGGTTCCCGATCAAGCCATCGATGCCCAGGTTCATGACGCCGTGGTGGTCTTCCTCCATGCTGAGACCAGCGACGCCGACGACGGCCGGGCAGATTCGGTCCTGCGCCAGTCGCTCAAGCATATCAAATGGCTCGCCAACAAACGGGAATTGAAGAACATCGTCTTGCACTCTTTTACCCATCTGGGCGGGGCAACCGCGCCGCCGGATTTCGCGCGCGCGTTTCTCGAACGGCTCGCCGAGCGTTTGCGCACAAACGGTTACCAGGTTTGGAGCACGCCGTTCGGCTACTTCTGTGAATGGGATTTAAGCGTTTACGGGGAAAGTTTGGCCAAGGTTTGGAAGGAAATAGATTAAATGCAATCGGCGCCCGCTACCCATGCGACATCGGGCAAACATGTTATAATGGTGGCATTCTGTAGCCGTCGGAGGTCTTTGATGAATCGAATCGCCAAAAGTAGAGCTCGCTGGTTAATCACGCTTTTGCTTTGTTTAAGCGTCTACGCATGCAAAGACAAGGAAAGCAAAAGCGGGTTAAAGGATCTTCCCGACCTCAACGAACAGATGCGCGTCTACGTAACGACGGCCAGGACCAAGGTTCGCACCGGGCCCGGGCCGCAATTTCGGCCCATCGCCGACATCGGGCCGGATGCGCGGGTCAACGTTGTCGGCAGAGACGGGGATTGGGTACTGATCGTTTCCAAAAAAGGCAATGCGCCGGGCTACATTGAAATGGCTTCAGTGGAGCCATCGAGCGGCTCGACCGAAGAATCAAAAGAAACGCTGAACCCGAGAGCCGAAGGCAAATACGTCGCCGCCACCGACACCCAGGTCCGCAGCGGACCTGGGCTGCACTATCCCGTGATCGCCGATATCTCGAAAGGAACCAAACTTAACGTCGTTGATGAAAACAACGGCTGGTTGAAAGTGGAATCAAAGCAGGGCAACAAACCTGGATACGTCGACGCAAGTTTGGCAAAGCCCGCGACCGGCGATTAATCCCGGCACATCCTCCATCAGAGGCGCCCTATCTAGCCGATCAAAATTTTCCGCGAAACCCGCTAACCGCAATTTTGCCGGCGAGGCATTGAATCATGCGCCATCGAGCTTCAACAAGCGCGCCGCGGTTCCTCCGAGAATATTCTGCTTGGCGTATTCCTCTAGTTCCAAGCCACGCACCGTGTCGATATAGTTTTTCAGATCCCGCATTCCTTTGCCGGTGTCGGTGTTGACCCCGGTGAAGTCCTGGGGATAATCGCTGGCGAAAACCAATCGGTCGGTGCGAATGCCTTCCAGCCCGCATTTGAGCGCAGTCCTACCCCCTTCGAAACCGGCCATATCGAAATAGACCATGTCGAAGTAATCGCCGAAGGGTTTCTTGAGGGTGCCGAAACGATAGCCCTTGCCCACTAGCCGCTCTTTGACTGCGGCGATGCCGCCACCGAAATGAGCCATGACAATTTTGAGCGTCGGGAAACGGTCTAATATGCCGCCGGCGATCAGCCGGGTGGTCGCCACCGTCAAATCGACTTCCCGGCCCAACACCCGCGGCAGGTCGTAATCTTTCAGATGTTCGTAGCCGGTTGGCACCAGGGCGGGATGAACGAATACCGGCACGTCCAGCTCGCACACCGTTTTATAGAAATCGCCGAGCGCGGCCGCATCGAGGGATAAGCCATTGACTTGCGAGGTAATGGTCACGCCGCGCAGGCCGAGATCTTGGATCGCGCGGCGCAATTCATCGAGCGCCGCTTTGCCATCCAGGAGCGGCGCTTGGGCCAGGCCGGCGAAGCGGCGCGGATATTTCTCTTGCAGCGCGGCAAGATCGTCATTGATGAAGCGGCATTCCTCGAGTGGCGCCGACCATCCGAGCAGACAGGATAGTACTGCTATATCGACGCCAGCTTCGTCCATATCGCGCAATTGCAATTCCAGATCGTACAGACGCTGATGCATCGTCGTGGCCGGCGAGCCGCCTTCCTGCAGCATGGTTTTACCCTTTTCCGAGTACAACCCCCGCTTCTTTGCCAACTCCACCGGTATGTAATGATGTTGAAAATCGATGACCATCGAACTTACCGCCTTTCCGACGGGCGCCGCCCCATCGTTAATCATTGAGGGTTAATTTTGTATCGCACCACTGCTTCGACCGGACAGTCCATCGTTTGCTGCCGATCCACAACGCTATTATCCCGACCGGCACCAGCCAGGCAAAGGCAAAACGCTGCGCGGTCGCAAGTGCTGCCGGTTGAGCCCAAAGATCCCCGCCGCCATCGAATTCCATCAGCGCCACGGTAATCGTCGTACCGATGGCACCGGCACCCGTGCCGAAAGAGCTCAACATGGCGGCGAGGACGCCGTAGTCTTCCTGACCAGCAGCAGCGAAGGCGATTTTTTGATTCACCGGCGTGAAGAAGCCAACCCCGACGCCGAGCAAAAGGAGAACGAGTCCCGCCGACAGGAGATTGGAATCCGCACTCAAGCGCGAATAGCTGCCGATGCCCGCCACGATCATGCCGAGACCCAGCCCGCTCATGAGCACTGCGTCGTACCGGTCGGCAAGACGACCGCTCAAGGGCGACGCCAGCGCCGTCGACAGCGGCAAAATCGCCAGCATCGCGCCGGCCGCCAGCGGCGAGGCACCCAAGACGTTCTGCAGGTAAATCGGCGCGCACAACGCGATCGGATTGTAGATCAAATTAATCAAAACCAGCGCCGCCAGAGCGGACGAGAGCATTTTTTGTTCGAACAGGTGAATATCGACCAGTGGCCGTGGCGCGCGCAATTCGATCCAAACAAAGCCCGCCAGCCCGATCGCCGCCAATGTAAAGGCGCTCGCCACGGCGGCCGAGGTCCAGCCGAATTTCGCACCGAAGGTGAGCGCGAGCAAGAGCGCCGGGTAACCGACCAGCAAAGCAACTGAACCCCAAACATCGAAGGTTTCGCTGCGGCGTTGACCGGCACCGCGGAAAATTCTAACCACCGCCAGCGTCACCGCTGCACCGACGATAAAATTCATCCAGAAAATCCACGGCCAGCCGCCCCATTGCAGCAAGAAGCCGCCGATCGCCGGTCCGGTCATGCGCCCCACCGCTACCGCCGACGCGAACAGGCCGAGCACCCGTCCGCGCCGATTTGCCGGGAAACTGGCGGCGAGAATCGCGGTGGACATGGGCAACGCCATCGCCAAGCCGACAGCCATCACGGCTCGCGCCGACAACAATTGCGCAAACGAACCGGATAACGCGCCCAAACCGGCGCCCGCGGCATAAAGAGCCACGCCGATCTTGTAGAGCAGCCGCTGGCCGAAGATACCACCGGCACGGCCGAAGCAGAATGAGAGGCTGGAGATCGTCACCACGCCCATCAAGCTGATCCACTGGATTTCCGACAAGCTGTTGCCAAACTGCTTTTGAATCGCCGGCAAGGCGACGCCGATGCTGCCGAAGCTGTTGAAAAAGAGAAACGCAGCTAAGCAGGTAACAGCGAGAATGGCGCGCTCTTCCGTCGCCGGTACGCTGCCCCTGAGTCTGAACTTGGTTGCCATGGATCAATCGGACTTCTCTCTGAATAACCTATGGCCTCCTCCATGGCCAGCGCAGGGCGTAAATTCGCCTTGCAAAAGCTGCAAATTGCTTTGCCGTTTCAGCCATTACATTTTTAGCCGAGTCTCACGATTTTGTTCGCGTCCGGTTGGTAGCAGACTGCAAGGATTGCCTTTGAATGGCAAAGAAAGCTATAAAAGTTGGCTGTTTCGACCTTACACGACCGCATCGATCGAGTTGGCATGTATCTCGCGTTAGTGCATTGTGAAACTGGCTTCCAATAATGTTTAGGAGACGATCATGAATACTACTTTCGTTTGGATTTTGATGTCTGCCGGTGTCCTGGTAGCTATTTTGGGCGCGATCCTGGTTACCTCCGAACGAGAGCTGAAGGTCAAACGCCGTCAAATCGAGGAGCTGCTCACCAAGCTGGAAAACTCCGCCCAAGGAACCGCGGGGCCGGCGTCCGTCGAGCCTCAACCCGATCAGAGCGCGCAACTGGCTCAACTCCAAGCGCAAAACCGCGAGTTGCAAAATCAAGTGCAGGGGCTTTCCGGCAAGCTCGCGTTGAGCCAGAGAAGCATCGACGAACTCGAAGCGGCACGTCAAGGCGAGGCGGCGCAACCGGCGGAAGCCGAGCGCTTGCGGCTTGCCAACGAGCAGCTACAAGCGCAGCTCAACGAGCTTCGCGGCCGTCTTACCGCCAGCCAGGGGGCGCAGAGTCACGAGAGCTCGGAAAGTCACGCTCGGGTGCAAGCCGAGGTTGTTGATCTACGGCAAGAGCTGGTAGCGCGCCAGGCGAGAATTCGCGAACTCGAAACTGCGCAACAGAACGTTCCCAACATCGCTGCGATCGAAGCCAGCCATCGTCAAGAGCGGCAGGAATTACTGGAACGCATCGCCGAGCTCGAACGGCGGCTGCTTGCGGAGCAAAACGCGCTTGCGGAAACTCAAGCGCTGCGCCAGCGGTTGGCCGAGGCTGAAGAGTCTCAAAAGACGCTGCGAGAGGAAATGCGCCGGCATGAAGAAGAAATTCCCCGCTGGCAAGCGCGAATCGCCGAGGGGGAAGAGCATCGACGACGGCTCGCCGCCTTACAAGCCCCCTATGACGCGCTGCTTTCCAAGCAGGCCGCGCTCGCCGATCGGCAACGCCAGCTCCAAGAAGATCTGAGCGCCTTCGCAAAGCTTATGGCGACACCGATTGGCGTCGCCGAGCCGGCGCATTCGTCGTCGGGATCCACCGGCCAGGCAGCACAAAATGTCGATTCTGGGACAAACTAAACGGCAGTCCGGCGAGCCCTTGCAACAGGTTCTTCCAGTTTACAAGAACACAGCTCGGCTGAGCTGCCTTTTACAACCTGCCGCGACAACGCAGGCGCCACAGCGCCTTCGCACTGCTTCTTCGAGTCCTCCAGCATCTCGCTCGAAGGGTTGGATTTCAGAGCGATCGCTCGCAGGCCGCTGGTGATTAAACTCCGCCGACCTCGCTGGGCTTTTCTTTCCGCGGCAAATTTGTCAAAGTTTTGAGGACATCGGCGCCGCTCATGCGTCTGCACTTTCAAGCCCAAGGTCAGGGACATCCCCTGCTCATTCTGCACGGCTTCCTCGGTTCGCTCGACAATTGGCGTGCGATGAGCAAGCGCTTGGCTAAACAGTTTCGTGTTTACGCTCTTGATCTACGCAACCACGGCCTTTCGCCGCACAGCGATGTGATGAACTATCCCGTCATGGCTCGCGACGTGGGCGAACTCATCGCTGCCGAAGGGCTGATGCCGCCGTATATCCTGGGTCATTCGATGGGTGGCAAGGTAGCCATGCAATTCGCTCTGCAATATCCCCAATCGGTGGCGAAGCTCGTGGTCGTCGATATCGCGCCCAAGGCCTATGCGTCGAGCCACATGCCGTTGCTTTTAGCGCTTCGCGCCGTGGATCTTTTGGCTTATCGATCATTCGGCGAAATCGGCGTCGCTCTCGCCGGCGCCGTTACCGATGCCGCCTTGAGAGATTTCCTCCTCAAAAATTTGACTCGCGACGCCGATCAGGCTTTTCGCTGGCGCATCGCGCTGGATGAAATCATCCGGAACTACGATTCGCTCACCCAAGCGATCACCGCCGACAGGCCGTTTGATAAACCCGCTTGCTTTATCCGCGGCGGCCGTTCGAGCTTTGTCAATGACCGCGATGGCGCATCCCTCGGCGCGCTGTTTCCCCGCGCCGAAATCAGAACGATCGCCGGCGCCGGTCACTGGCTTCATTTCGATGCGCCTGAAGAATTTTATAGCGTAGTGAGTAATTTTCTGGCGACGCCAACCTGATATTGTGAATAAGCGCGACGTTAAGATCACCCTCGAGAAACTGGTCCAACGCGCCACTGCG
>JBLMXG010000134.1:0-6830 GCA_050257635.1 Chloroflexota bacterium | reverse complement strand
AGCGTGCCATTTTTTCATGTCTGGCAATCCCGACATACGTAATTCCTAAGATCATGTTCAGTTAGCCGTAATCTGGAGTTTCATGGTCGTGAGCGACCGGTATTTTTTGGGCACACCCTTTGCCTCTTATCCTCCTTAACCGGGGGTGATGGAACGATGAAAAGGCTCTTGCTTCTGCTCGTTGTTAGCCTGGCGCTGCATTTAAGCAGCAACGCGGCTATGGCGCAGCCACTTAAAATCGGCGAGAACCTTCGCCATGAACAGGTCTTGCTGCCGGCCCTCACGCCGGATCGAAGCCAGCTGGTGGCGACAGATAGCTTCGTGTTTCTTGACTCGGACGGTGGCGCAGGGATTTTGGTATTTTATGATGATAGCGGCACGGCGCGAAGCGTGGACTATATCGAGTTTTACGATATCGATGGAAACCTGCTTTTAGTAAGCTGGGTTGATCGCCGCGGTTTGTGCCAGGTTGCCATGGATGCCGGCCTATTGGATCCGGAGAATCCCGGCGTGGATCGGGTGCTCATGATGGTGGCCGTGGGCACGGGGCTTTGAGTAGGCCTTCTGGGGAATGGTGCCGCGCAAAGCTTGGCCAAATAGTCGCTTACCGGGTGATCCTATCGGTGGCTTGGGGGCGTAACATGAAAGGAGCGTCGTCATGAGCCTAGATTTCAAAAAAATTCTCTGCCCCGTGGATCTGTCGATATTCTCCCTTGATGCCTTGAAGCTGGCGGTGAAAGTCGCGGAGAGCAGCGACGCTGCCGTCGATATTCTGCACGTGATTCACAATCCGTTCGATGACATTTACATGACTGAAATCACCCAAACCGACCCGGCGCTGATCGATGCCTACGCTAGCGAGCCGCAGCGGCGCGCCAAGGTTTTACGCGCCACCGAGGAACATTCGGAGGTCTTGCTCAAACAGTTCTGTCACGATGTCGTGCAGCACTGTCCCAAAGTCCATTATCATATACGGCGAGGCGATCCCTTTGAGGCGATTCTCGACACGGCGGAGGACCTCACGACTGATTTGATTGTGCTGGCGACCCATGGGCGCACCGGGATCAAGCGGCTGGTGATCGGTAACGTCGCCGAGAAAGTTGTGCGCCACGCGCCTTGTCCGGTGCTTACGGTAAAGCCCAAGGTCGAGAATTGATTATGCAACCGAGGCAAAGGGACAGAGCGATCGGCGATCGAGCCAATCCGGAGGGCACGTCGCTGATGCGCATTGTCCATCCGTCGGATTTTTCACAGAGCAGCAGAGTCGCCTTCGCGCACGCGCTCAAGATCGCGCTCCAGTCCAAAGCCGAGTTGGAGATCGTCCATGTGCAACGCCATCGTATCGGCGACGAGACGGATATCCACTGGACCGATTTCCCCGGCGTGCGCGCGACCCTGGCGCGCTGGAATATTTTACCGGCGGGAGCCAAGCCAGAGGATGTCGCCAAAACCGGGTTGCGGGTGAAAAAGATCCTTAACTCGGAGAGCAGCCCGCTGGAGTCGCTGGTGCACTACTGCGAAAAACATCCGCCCGACCTACTCGTGCTTGCCACTCGGCAGCGCGAAGGGCTCAATCGTTGGCTGCACAGGCAGATCGCCGAGCCGCTCGCGCGCCGCTCGCGCGCCATGACTTTGTTTGTCCCGGCGCAGGGCCGAGGGTTCATCTCGCCGGCCAATGGCGCGGTGAAGCTGCGCCGAATCTTGATCCCGGTCGATCACCGGCCCAACGCGCAGACCGCCCTGGAGGAAGCCTATTTTCTCGCCGCTGGCTTCGATTGTCAGGGCGTCGAGTTCAAGCTTCTTCATGCCGGCACGGAACGGGGCATGCCGACCCTTTATCTGCCGCATCAACCGGGTTGGACTTGGGCAGAGCGTTTGGTGACGGGAGAGCCGTACCAACGTATTCTTGAAGAATCTGCCGGTTGGTTGCCGGACTTGATCGTGATGGCGACCCAGGGCCATTTGGATTTTCTCGACGCCTTGCGCGGCAGCACCACGGAACAAGTCCTGCGCGCGGCCCATTGCGCGGTGCTCGCAGTGCCGGAAAAGCCGGCCTGAGCCAGTTTGCTGCCATCACGCTAAAATCCAGATCAGTGCCGCGCCGAGGGCCAAACTACCGAGCATCGGCCAGGCGACCTTAGCGCCTATCTCACGCCCGCCCAGAGCGGCCACCAAAATCGTTTTTGTCACGGTGTTGACCGCGGTAGCAGCAAAAACCGCCAAGGAAACGGAACGCACGGCGACTTCACTGCCCGCCAAGCGCGCCAAGGAAATCGTGATCGCGTCCACTTCGGCGATGCCCGAAATCGTCGCCACCAGGTAAAGGCCAGTTTCGCCAAGCCACGCCTGGGCGGCTCTGGTGGCCAAGAAAATTGCCGCAAGCAGCAAACCGAACTGTAACGCCTGGCCAAGCTCCACCGGATTGCGCAGCTTGAATGAGTCGATTCGGGTCTGCTTGTTCTTGCGCGCGTAGACGACGGCGGCGCCGGCGAGGCACGCCGCCATGGCCAGTAGCGGCGCATACAACAACCGCAAGAGTTCGAAGTTGAGCGCGCCCACCAGCGCGAGGACGCGCAGAAACATTGTCGCCGACGCCACCAAGACGCCGGCAACCAGAATCTCGCCTTGGATCGCGGTTCCGGCGAGGCGGGCCAATTGAATGCTCGCGCCGGTCGATGACACCATCCCGCCCAAGAAACCGGTCAGTAGAATGCCCCACTCGGCGCCGATGATTTTGACCGCGGCGTAGGCGGCAAAAGAGATCGCTGCCAGCAGTACTACGATCAACCATAGCTGGTAGGGATTGAGCGCCTGCCAGGGTCCAAAGGATCGGTCGGGTAAAACTGGCAAAATCACCACCGAGATCAGCAACAGTTTTAAGGCGGCGGCGAGCTCCTCGGGCGCGATCCGCTGCAGCCAACGGTGCAGCACGGGCTTGAGACTGAGCACGATGGTTGTGACCACCGCGCCGGTGGCGGCGATGGTGTGCTCGCCGCGCACAGCCAAAGCGCCAAGCACAAAAGTGATCAGAGCCGCGATCAACGTGGTTACACCGTAGTCCTTGCTTTCGCTCGCCTCGGCGACGTGGGCGATGGCCATGAGCAGGACCAGGGCGAAAAACGCGATCCCCAATAGAATCTCGCCGGCAGCGCGGGCGAGCACTTCGGAGAGGCCGCCGAGCAGCGCGATCAAACCGAAGGTGCGGATGCCGGCGACGCGCCGCCCTTCCGGCGCGCTGCGCTCTTGCCAGCCTCGCTCCAAACCGACAAGGAGCCCAAGGGTAAGAGCGACGCCGAGGCTGACAAGGGTTTCAACAAAGCCGTTCATCGAGGAAATCTCGGCTAATGGATGAACTCAAGGGCGATAGAGAAGGCGATGAGAAAAATGATCACCCATTCGAGCACCTCCATGCGCCGGTTCGTGGCCTGGTCGGAAATCTTTTCATAGATGCTTTCGAGAGTCTGAAGCTTGCGCAAGATGCTCTCGTCCCATTCGTTGAGATGAAAGCGCCGGTTGACGGTGCGGTACACCCGCGCCAGGTACTGATCGCCGAGTAATTTGAGCGTGTTGTTGACGCCTTCGAACAGCGTCGCATTGTCGACTTGCAGCTCGGCGACCCGCCGCAGATCGGCGCCGTAATAGCCGAACAGGCGCGGCAGGCTGGCGCTCTGCGCCGACAGCCGCTCATACGCCTGATCCAAGGCGCGATCGAGTTTCTGATCGACATAGCGCAGCTCGAGCAGCTCGACGTTGGCGAACTCCAAAACTGCGCGCACGTCGTCGCCGGCGCGGTCGATCAGCAAAGCGGCGTTCCAGTCGATGATGGTCAGATCTTCGAGGCCGTAGGCGAGGCGCGCGGACAACGCGTCCTCGACTTCTTGTTCGGACAGCGCCTGGCGCTCGGCGCGAAGAATCTGCGCGATCTGTCGCGCGTGGGCGGCGCAGAATGCGCTCAAGTCTACAGACTGGACGAAGCTTTCGACGTGAAAGACGACATAGTCCTCGACGACCGCCGCGGCATGGGGCAGTTTGGCGGCATCGCCGATGACCCGCAAGAATTCTTCGACCCGTAGGCGCGAGTCGGCGAGCAGCGCTTCGTTGTCGTACAGTTCGTCCCCCAGCGCGAGGAGCGACTCGAAGGGGCCTTCAATGGCGATGGCATAGATCACCGCCACGGCGCCGAAGTCGTACGCCATGACATCGTAGCCGCGCCGGGTCGTGAAGCTGCCGACGACGATGGGATCGCTATCTGAGCTCACGCGCAGCGGCGGCGGTTGGTATTCGAAATAGCTAGGCGTGCGCCGTTTGTGGCGAATGCTCGGGCGTTGGGTGGCTTCACGCACGCGGCGATCGGCGCTATCGAGATCGATGGCGCGGGCCGCGTCATAGGCGAAGATCACGTAGCAGGTGCCGGCTTGTATGTCCGGCGGGCTGATCGATTCATATGCTAAATGTTCGGCCATAGTCGTAGGGGTTTTAGCGTCTTGCGAGCTTAAACGGCGCATTCACGGCAATCGGCAAGCGTCTCCTCGCCGATCAATGATAACACCTGTTTAGCCCGGGAGCCGTAGCGATAGACGGTGACGCCTTTCAATCGCAGCTCGTGAGCGAGCATGAAAACTTCCCGCACCGCCGCCAAGGGCGCGCCCTGCGGCAGGTTGACCGTCTTGGCGACAGCGGCGTCCATATGACCTTGAAAAGCCGCCTGCATGCGCAGATGAAAAGCCGGCGCGATCTCGAGCGCGATGGGAAAACGGCGCCGCAAGTCGTCGGGAAAGTCAGCGATGCAGCGCACCGATCCCGTTTTTTTGACGCACTCTAACAGCCTTCCCGCTTCGCCGAGTGCGGCGAGCTCTCGTTCCAGCAGCGCGTTGACCTCGACGAAGCGCCGACCGTCGAGCATCCGGCGCGCCAACGCCAGCGCAAAAAACGGTTCGATGGCGGACGACGCGCCGGCGATCAAGCTGATTGTGCCGGTGGGCGCGACACAGGTCAGGGCGGCGTTGCGCAACGCGGTGAAGCCGCGCGCCGGCCAAACGCTTTGGTGAAACGCTGGAAACGAACCGCGGTGTGCGCCGAGATCGACCGAAGCGGCGCGGGCTTTTTCGCTTACGAACTTGGCAATCTCGCCGGCGAGGGTCAGAGCTTGCTCTGAGTCATAGGGAATCCCGATGCGCGCCAGTAAGTCGGCGAGCCCCATCACGCCCAACCCCATCTTCCTCGTGCGCCGGCTTGCTGCGTCGATCTCGGCGAAAGGATAATGGTTTGCCTCGATGACGTTATCGAGAAACACTACCGCATCGTAAACGGCATCGGCCAACCGCGGCCAGTCGAGGTCGTGCGCAGCGGCGAAGACGGCGAGATTGATCGAACCCAAAGTGCAGGATTCGTAAGCCAGCAGCGGCTGTTCACCGCAGGGGTTGGTGCTCTCGATGGCGCCCAAAGCAGGCGTCGGATTGGCCCGATTGATTTCGTCGAGGAACAATAATCCAGGGTCGCCGGTGGCCCAGGCGGCCGCCACGATGGCGTCAAAAAGCGCGCGCGCATCGACGCTGCGCACGGCTTTTCCGGTGCGCGGGTTGACCAAGGCGAACGATTTTCCGTTTGCCAACGCGTCCCAGAACGCGTCGGTGACGGCAACCGACAGGTTGAAATTTTCTAGCCGCCCGGGTTGGCGCTTGGCGCCGACGAACTCTTCGATGTCGGGATGGTCGATGCGCAAGACGGCCATGTTCGCGCCCCGACGCCGGCCGCCTTGGCGGATCACGGCGGTCGTGTGGTCGAAAAGCTCCATGAACGACAACGGGCCGGAGGTGATGCCGCCGGTGGAACCAACGCGATCGTCGCGCGGGCGCAGCCGGCTGAATGAAAAACCGGTCCCGCCGCCGGTTTGATGAATCCGCGCCATATGATTCAGCGCGGCAAAAATCGACTCAAGATCGTCGGCGATCGGCAGCACAAAGCAGGCGGCCAACTGCCCCTTGGGTAAGCCGGCATTCATTAGAGTCGGCGAGTTCGGCAAGAACTCAAGGCGGTTCAGCCGCTCGTAAAAGCGCGCTTCCCAATAAGCCGCGTCTTCGCCAAATGCGCGCGCTGGGAGGGCGATGGCGGCGGCGACACGCTCGAACATGCGCCCCGGCGTCTCAAGCAGATTCCCTGCCTCATCGCGGCGCAAATAGCGCTCACGCAGGACTTCCATGGCGGTATCCGAGAGGGTTGGCTGTGGCAAAAGCATAATCACACCATCCGGCCCCGTCTCCGGCACTCATTGACTTCGGCAGCAACGGGGCACGGGGCTTGTATCGACTGCCCGGGATCTAAATAACGCAATTTCAATGCCCTTCCGGCGGTGGCCAATCTGCCAGTCGCTTTAGCAATTGTGGGAAGCGGAGATTTATATTGTACAGTTTCTTGAGTTATAACAGGCACAAAGCCGAGGGTTCACCTGGTTTAAACTTTGCTTTATTATTGGCACGAGGAATTATTTGCATCCTGCGGAGGTGTGTATGGAAGGGGAACAGAGTTGGTCCAATTGGTGGCGCCGATTTTTCGGCATCGGATCCGATGGCTATCAGCGGGTCGTTGATATTTTAACCGAACGCTATATCGAAGAGAGCCAGCATGTCGCGCGCTTTACCAAGCACGCGGAGCGGATGCAGTATCCGCAGTTTCGACAACAACTCTTGGCGATCGCGGCGGATGAAGCCACGCATGTCGAATTGCTCGGCGGAAAGCTCAAAGCGTTAGGCGCCCGGCTCCCCGACGTGCCGGCGATTTCCGCCGGTACGAAGAATAGTTGGCAGTACTTGCTGGAGGATCTTACCGAACAG
>JBLMXG010000133.1:0-3769 GCA_050257635.1 Chloroflexota bacterium | reverse complement strand
CCTGAAGGAAATCGCGGATGCTAAAGGTATTACCGTGTCGGCGATCGTCGCGGAGATCGACAAGAACCGCCGACACGGCAGCCGGTCCTCAGCGATACGACAGTTCGTACTAGACCAGGTCCGCAATGGGCACCACCCAACATCAGGAATCGAAGGGGGTCGCGAAAGTCCATCGGCCTCCCGTTAAGCGCAGCCAGGCCACAGGGGAGAGTTGGAAGGGCTTTTATAACTGCCCCGCGATGGCGCAATCATCTTCTCTGATCTGATCGGAAAGCTCGATCTGATACGGGTCCAAACCGTTAGTCGGTCTCCCGAGCGAGCACATGCGTCATCTATTCAATAGGTAATCGCAGTTAATGCGAGGACGCAAACAAGTACGACGGTTAGGACCAAACCGAATATTTGAGCCGATGTGCGCTCGACCGTGCAGTGATCAATCAGAACTGGTTCGGATTTCATCGCAACCTCTAATTTGATTATTGAGCATTAATCGATGGTGAAAGTGGTGAGCAGATAGGCCGCAGCCAAAGTCCACAGAGCGATAGTCCAGAGAGCGACAAACTCATCGCTCCTGAGGCGTAAAGTACGGCCAACTGGTTTACTCATGTGCATGACACCCTCCACTTTATTAGAAAGAATTTTGGGCACACCTCGGCCTTAGCAATTGATACAGATCAAACCGTTGCTTCCGGAAAATTACTTAGCGACAAATCCATCGCGCATCTGGGCTGATGTCCGCTAGTGGCCCAAAGCGGACATTCGGGAACGTTTATTTGGCAGGAATAACGGCCGTCCCCTCGATTTCAACTTTTGCGCCCTGCTCGAGCAGCCCCGCGACCACGACCAGGGTCATCGCCGGAAAATGGCGCCCGATGACCTGGCGATAGGCCTGCCCGATCTCCTTTTGCCGCGCCACGTATGCCGCCTTGTCGGTAATGAACCAGGTCAGTCGCGTGAGATGGAGGGGCTCACCCCCCGCTTCCGCCAACACCTGTACAATGTTTGCGAGGGCGCGCTCGACCTGCCGCACGAAATCATCGCTCACGAGTTCGCATCGCTCGTTCCACCCAATCTGACCGGCGACGAAAACCTGGCGTCCCTCGGCGGCGACGCCGTTGGAATAGCCCTTGGGCGGCAGCCAATTTTTGGGTTGAAGAAATTCGAACGCGTTCTTGCTCATGGCTGAACTTGCTGGCGCAATTTGAACCTCTGGATCTTGCCTGTCTGGGTCTTCGGCAGGGCGTCGACAAACTTGACCGCGCGCGGATACTTATAGGGAGCGATCACCGTTTTCACGTGATCCTGCAGCCGTTTCACGCAAGCGGCATCGCCGTCGACTCCCGCCTTGAGAACGACGAAAGCCGTAACGATCTGCCCGCGCTCGATATCGGGTGCGCCAATCACGGCACATTCGCCCACTTCGGCGTGCGACAGCAACGCCGCTTCGACCTCCGGCCCGGCGATGTTGTAGCCAGCCGAGATGATCATATCGTCGGCGCGCGCGGCAAAATGGAAACGGCCTTCTTCGTCCTGAAAGTAGGCGTCGCCGGTCAAATTCCAGCCGTGGTCCACGTAGGACTTCTGCCGCGCATCGGCGAGATAGCGGCAGCCGGTCGGCCCGCGCACCGCAAGCCGCCCGACAGTGCCTGGCTTCACGACATTCATATCGCTATCCACGATCTTCACTTCATATCCGGTCACCGGGCGCCCCGTGACGCCGGGGTGGGCATCATCGAGGCGGTTGGAAATGAAGATGTGCAGCATTTCAGTGGTGCCGATACCGTCGAGGATCGACTTTCCGGTTCTGCGTCTCCAATCTTCGAAGACCGGCGCCGGCAGCGTTTCGCCGGCGGAAACGGCGATGCGCAGTGACGACAGATCGGCCCCCCGCTCCATCGCTGCCAGCATGGCGCGATAGGCGGTCGGCGCCGTGAAGCAGATCGTCGCCTTAAAGTTTTCGATGATCTGGATCATGTTGGCGGGCGAGGCATTTTCCAGAAGCGTCGCCGTGGCGCCGAAGCGCAAGGGAAAAATCGCCAACCCACCCAGCCCGAATGTGAAGGCGAGCGGCGGTGAGCCAACGAATACGTCATCAGGTGTCACGTTCAGCACTTCCCGCGCGTAGCCGTCCGCAATGATCAGCAGATCGCGATGGAAATGCATTGTCGCTTTCGGCTCGCCGGTGGTCCCCGACGTGAAGCCGAGCAGTGCCACGTCGTCACGCCCGGTCGATACCGCGTCGAACTTCACAGACTTGTCGAGGGCAATGCGATCGAGCTCGGCATCGTGGTTTGACGTTCCATCGAAGCCAACGACCTGCTTGAGGAAGCGACTGTCCTTGGCACATGCGATCAGCTCGTCGGCGATGCGCGTGTCGGTGAGAGCGAGGCCGATTTGCGCCTTGTCGACGAGCTTCGTGAGCTCGCCCGCGCGCAACAACGGCATGGTATTGACGACCACGGCGCCGGCCTTGGTCGCCGCGAGCCAGGCCGCGACGAGGGCGGGATTGTTGCCAGAACGGATCAGGATACGATTGCCAGGCTTGACGCCGTAGTTCTCGACCAGCGCATGAGCGACACGATTGGACCAATCCGTCAGCTCCTTGTAGGTGCGCCGGCGGCCGTTTCCGATCAGTGCAACGCGGTCGCCGAATCCACGTTCAACCATGCGATCGGTGAGCTCAACCGCCGCATTGAGGCGCTCCGGGTATTGGAATTCCGGGCGATCAAGCAGGAAATCAGGCCATTGATCGAACGGCGGCAGGTTGTCGCGTGTAAATGTATCGACGTGCGCAGATGGACCAAGTTGTGGAGATGTTTTTGCCAGGGCCATGTTAGTGCTCGACGGTAGAGAGAACGGATCGTGCGATAACAACTTTCTGGACGTCGGATGCGCCTTCGTAAATGCGCAGCGCCCGGATCTCGCGGTAGAGTTTTTCGACCGGGTGGCCGGACCGTACGCCGTCGCCGCCGTGGATCTGCACGGCCGCGTCAATCACGCGCTGCGCGGCCTCGGTCGCAAACAGCTTGGCCATTGCCGCTTCGCGCGTGACGCGCGCGGCACCCATGTCCTTGGTCCAGGCGGCGCGATAGATCAGCAACGCAGCGGCGTCGACCTCAAGCGCCATGTCGGCGATATGGCCCTGCACCATCTGCAAGTCAGCAAGTGGCGCACCGAACAGATGGCGGTTCGCCGCGCGCCGAAGCGTCTCGTCCAACGCACGTCGCGCGAACCCAAGCGCAGCGGCGCCGACCGACGTACGAAATACATCGAGTGTCGCCATCGCGATCTTGAAACCGTCGCCGGCGACGCCAACCAGAGCGGAAGCGGGCACACGGCACCTGTCGAAGCGGAGCCGCGCCAACGGATGCGGCGCGATGACTTCCAGGCGCTCGGCGATGGAAAGGCCCGGGTTGTCCGCTTCGACGATGAATGCGGAAAGCCCACGCGCGCCGGGCGCTTCACCGGTGCGGGCAAATACTATGTAAAAGTCGGCGATACCGCCGTTCGAAATCCAGGTCTTTTCGCCATCAAGGACGAAACCATTTCCGTCGCGGCGCGCCGCGGTGGCGATGTTTGCGACGTCCGAGCCGGACGCGGGCTCCGATAGCGCAAAAGCTGCGATGGCCTTGCCGGCGCGCGTTTTCGGCAGCCATGCGTTACGTTGCTCCGCACTGCCGAACAAGGAAATCGGCCCGGCGCCGAGCCCCTGCATGGCAAAGGCGAAATCGGCCAGACCGGAATGGCGGGCCAGCGTTTCCCGGATCAG
>JBLMXG010000132.1:0-2540 GCA_050257635.1 Chloroflexota bacterium | reverse complement strand
CGCTGCTTATGAGAGCGCATTATGCGACCGTGAGTCGACACTCAAAACGGACCGCAGGGCGAAGTGGACGTGCATAATTGCAAGCCCTTATGGCACTCCGCGCCTAAACCGCCAATTGATTTGCCTGCAGTCGTTAATGTGGGCTATTATAGCTATACTGATAGCTACACAGGAGAGAGCGTATGAAGACCGTCCAGATGACGTTGGATGAACAGCTGGTAAGGGCAGTGGACAGCGCTGCAAGGAAGCTCGGCACCACACGATCCGGTTTTACCCGGGAAGCTTTACGTTCCGCGCTAAAGGAAGTGCGCGTTAGAGAATTGGAGTCGAAGCACCGTGACGGGTACAGACGCAAGCCGGTCAAGCGAGGCGAGTTTAGCGACTGGGAATCAGAACAGGTCTGGGGTGATTGATGAAGCGCGGAGAGGTCAGATGGTATGTATTTTCCAGACCGGACAAAAGACGGCCGGTGCTTATCCTAACCAGAGATTCGGCGTTGGAGTTCCTTGGAGACGTTACCGTCGCACCGATCACCACGACGATTCGCGATATTCCGTCCGAAGCTTTATTGACGAAGGCCGACGGAGTGCCGAGAGACTGCGCGGTCAATTTTGATCACCTCCAAACGGTTTCCAAGGGAAAAATAGGTTCGCTGATCGCGACTTTGAGCCCCAGCAAAATGCAACAAATGCGACCGTGCTTGCTCTTCGCCCTTGGATTCTGAATTCCCGGCGGGCAGGGAAAATCCCTCATCCGTTGGCCGAAAGCTTCATCCTCGTGGCATACAAAGCATTGCGCTTTCATTCTAGACCCCGATGTGACTGCCCGAATAATTTAACCGCGTGCGCTTGCCGCCTCGCCCGGAGGTTGTGAAAAGAACGATGCCGCTCTTCGAGTTCCGTTGCGAAAAATGCGACGCCGTCACCGAGGTTCTCTGCCAAGGAGCCGGATCGGGAAGCCGCGCCGTGAACTGTGCCCACTGCGGCAGTCGCGCCATGTCCAAGGTGATCTCCAAGGTGAGTTTCAAGATCGCCAAGCCGGCCAAGTACAGTGAAGCTTTTCTCCACAAAGCCCGGCCGTTTTTGCGCGCCCGGAAAGAGACGGCGCAATATTTTGCCGAGGGCAAGGGTTCGGAAGATGCCAGGACGTTTCAATTAGCCGAGCAGATCGGCGAGCGCATCGATCGGACGCTGGCGGCGAGGTTGCCGTCGCGCAAGCGCTGAGCGACGTCGAGGGACTCAGCACGGCGTCACCGCAATCAAAAGAAGCAACAGGCTCTTGAACCACGAAGTTCACGAAGATCACGAAGGAAGACAAATCGTATTAACACGAATCAAACCTTTCCGTTCTTCGTGGCCTTCGCGTGCTTCGTGGTGAAAAATTCTCGCCGCATGTCGCACTCAATTTCGAAGTTACACCGGCGGCTTGGCGATACCGTTTTTGCGGTCATCTAGGAGGATAAGCCATGTGGAATGGATTTAAGATCATTGACTCGGACGCGCACCATCATGAACCGATGGATATGTGGGACCGCTATCTGGAGCCGGATTTCCGCGACCGCGTCCCCAAAGTTATCGGCATGCGGCGCAATTTTTACGTCTACGCGCACGATGACAGGCTCTCCCCCGTATTCGAGGCGGGCTCACCGATACCCGCGCACCACGACAAATGGATGGCGGACAAGTACGGTGAGGCTTATGACAAATGGTGGTCGCCTGAGATTCGCCTTGCCGACATGGATCGCTACGGCTGGGACATTCAGGTCATTCTCTCGACCAACGGCAACCGCATCATGGAGACTTCCCTAAAGCAGCCGGAAGTGGGCGCTGCGATGGCGCGGGCCTACCACAACTGGTGCCGTGACTATGCCAGTGCCGACCCTGCCCGCCTCAAGTTCACCGCGACTCTGCCTGCCGGCGACACGGCATCGATGATTGCCGAAGCGCGCCGGGCGGTGGAAACGCTCGGCGCCGTCTCGGTGCGCAATCCTTTGCTGCCCGCGGGAAAATGGTTGCACGAACCCGAATACGATGCGCTGTGGCAGCTCGCCGGCGATCTCGATTTTCCCATCTCGGTCCATGGCGAGTCGCGCCACGTCCGCGCCGCGCCCTTTCGCGCGCTGCAGAAAGATCCGGGGCCTTTCAGCGCTCTCGACCATATTATCGGGTTTCCGATGGACAATATGGTGACCATGGCGCACTTTATTTTCACCGGCGTGTTGGAGCGTTTCCCCAAGCTCCGCCTCGGGATCTTGGAGTCCAACGTCGGTTGGGCCAATTTTTGGCTGCCGCGCATGGACGATCACTCACACGGACGCCGGCTCGTTCTCGGCGCAGGCTTGCCGATGAAACCGAGCGAGTATGTCCTGCGGCAATGCGTGATCTCGGCCGACCCGGACGAACCCGGCCTCGATACCGTTATCGACTTTATCGGCGACGACAACCTGGTCTGGAACACCGACTATCCCCATCCGGACGCGCCGGACCCCAATCAGGTCCTGCCCTGGTTCTCGGCACAGCCCATTTCAGACGACAGCAAAC
>JBLMXG010000131.1:0-2898 GCA_050257635.1 Chloroflexota bacterium | reverse complement strand
ATCTCACGCAAAGGCGCCAAGGCGCCAAGGTGGAACAAGAGTAAGTAAATTTATTTGTGAATGTTAAACTTTGCGTCCGAACTTGGCGTCTTTGCGGGAGGCATATCCGAATCCGAGACCCATTAAGGTGAGAAAATTTCCCTGAGCCGGACAATTTAAGCCAGAGGGATCAGCGACGTGGCAGGAGTAACTACGAACGGAAACCATCCCAAAGCGCACATCACGGTGAGCCATTTGACGATGGCGTACGGCAGTTTTGTCTTGATGCGCGATCTCAATTTTACCATCAATTATGGCGACGTTTTTATCATCATGGGTGGAAGCGGCTGCGGCAAAAGCACATTGCTCAGGCATTTGATCGGTCTCAATGAGCCGGCCCAGGGAAATATCTACTACGGCGATGAAAACTTCACTGGAGCGGATGCGGCCAAAAGGCAAGAGATGGTTCGGCGCATGGGCGTGCTGTTTCAAAGCGGCGCACTGTGGAGTTCGATGACGCTGGCGGAAAATATCGGCTTGCCGCTGGGCGAATATACGGATTTGAGCCCCGCGGAGATCAGCGAGATCGCGTCGCTCAAACTCGCGTTGGTCGGATTGAAGGGCTTCGAAGATTATTATCCGTCGCAGATCAGCGGCGGCATGCAGAAGCGCGCGGGGTTGGCACGCGCCATGGCGCTTGATCCCGAGATCCTTTTCTTTGACGAGCCGTCGGCAGGACTCGATCCGATCAGTTCGCGCCTGCTCGACGACCTGATCCTCGAGCTGCGCGACAGCCTGGGCGCGACCGTCGTCGTGGTCACCCACGAGTTGGCGAGCATCTTCACCATCGGCAACAACAGCGTGTTTCTCGATACCGAGACGCGCACGATGATCGCGGGCGGCGACCCGAAGGAGCTGTTGGCCCAGTCGCAAGACCCCAAGGTGCGGCGCTTTCTCACCCGGGGAGCGGAGGAGAAGATATGAGCCAAAAAATCAGCCCGACTCTCATCGGCGCATTCGTCGTCGGGGCACTGGCCGTTCTTATCATCGCCGTGATCGCCTTCGGCTCGGGGCGATTGTTCCGCCAGACACGGGACTTTGTTCTCTATTTCGATACTTCCGTTAATGGACTGCGTATCGGCGCACCCGTCAAATTCAAAGGAGTCGAGATCGGCTCGGTCAAAGATATCCGCTTGCAACTCGAGAAGGGCGCGCAAGTCAACAAGATTCCCGTGATCGTCGAAATCGATCTGGAGAAATTGACTTCGCGAGGAGCGACCGGAGTGGTGGCGAAAGACGTGGCGACTTTTCATCAGGCAATCCTTAAGATGGGACTTCGAGGCCAGCTGTTGATGGAGAGTTTGGTGACGGGATTGCTTTATGTGGGTCTCGACTTTTTTCCCGATACGCCGATTAGGCTCGTGCAGCAACCTGGCGGCCACTACCAATATCCTGAAATTCCGACGACTCCCACGACCCTCGAACAGGCGCAGGACGCGGTCACCCGCATCATCAACAAGCTCGAGGAAATCGATTTCAAAGGCTTGACGCAATCGCTCACGGAAACGGTCGATGGCATCAATCAATTGGTCAACTCTCCGGATTTGAAAGCGTCGCTGCGCGCGCTCCAGCAAACCATGCCGAAGGTCGATGAAGCCTTGCTGAGCGTGCGCAAACTCACGACGACCATGGATAACAATGTCGCGGCGCTCACGGGAAATTTAGAGCAGACGTCGGAGGCAACGCGCGAAGCGATGCAGCAGGCTGCCATCGCGATCAAGCAATCGGACCGCGCGCTCAAGGCGGCAGAAACGGCAATGATCAGCGTCAACGGCGTGATGGATCAGGATTCGCCGACGTTTTATGAGCTCAGAAAAAGTTTGCGTGAAGTGTCCGCGGCGGCGCGGAGTCTCAGACTTCTAAGCGGCTATATCGAACGAAATCCGCGGGCGCTGATATTCGGCAAACCGGAAAATTCGGAGGGTCAATGAAAAATTCCATAGCCGCGGTGCTTCTCGGCGGGCTCTTGCTGCTCGGTTGCGGCACATTGTCTCCCCAGCCAGATCCATCGAGGTTTTTTACCTTGTCGTCGCTTCCGCAGCCTGGGCCGAATGTCGAAAAACGGCCCGCAGCTTTGCCGGGCATTGCGCTGGGAGTGGGTCCGGTAACCTTGCCCGGTTATCTCGATCGCCAGGAAATCGTCGTTCGCATCGCGGCAAATCAGCTCATCCTCTCGGAGAACGACCGCTGGGCGGAGCCGCTCGACGAAAACTTTGCGCGCGTACTGTCGCAAAATATCGCAATCCTCCTTGGCGCCGAGCGCATCGATGCCTACCCTTGGCCGATCGACAGAAAACCGGTTTATACGGTCGAAGTCGAGGTGCTGCGATTCGAGACCGACGCCGACCATCAAGCGCAGTTATCAACGCGCTGGGTGGTCCGAAACAGGATCCGGAAAGACACCATTCAATATCACGAAACGCGTTTATCCCGGTTGGCTCAAGGCCGCTCGACCGCAGCTGCGGTCGCAGCCCTCAGTGAAGCTTTGGCTGACCTGAGCCGCGAGATTGCAGCAGCGATAGAGGAGATGGATGGTAAAAAAAATTGAGCACGGGCAAATAGGATTCACGTCCGAACCTGGAATTCGCCGTATAACTCTCGCGTCATCGGCTCCCGAAGCTTACCTTGCCCCCTCGTTTTCAAAAATGAACAACGGAATTGACCTTTTAAGAGAGCGGCAAAAAGGGGATTTGAGTTCGACTTAGCTGCCGACATCGTTGTGCGCGGGGTTTAAGAAATTTTTCAAATACGCTGGGAAAATGCGCTGGCTCATGTACGAACAGGCAACGATATCGGTTTCCATGCCGTTGCTGATCGTGTTGGTTCTGTCGCTCAGCGCTATTTTCGTCAGTTTCGGAC
>JBLMXG010000130.1:0-15514 GCA_050257635.1 Chloroflexota bacterium | reverse complement strand
CCCGGATTCCGCAGTTGGAATCGAGACCAAGAGCGAGGAGCAAACCTTCCGTAGGGAAGACAATGGGCTTGTGCCTCTAAGCCGACTCCGATCGTCGGTGCTTTACGGAGAAATCTTATCCTTACTGCAGCGGAGTACGAAAAAGTGAAAACGACTTTGAAACCGCACGGTTGGGTGTCTTCCCTACTCTAGGCTCGCTCCTCGCTCACCCTGGACTGCAAGTTCGACTGCGGAATCCGGGATAAATGGAATAAAAAAATTTGATGGTTGGTGAAGAACTCTAAAATTCCACGGCCGCCGCGCCGCACACACGGGGTTTGACTCCCGTGCATCCGACGCGGCGGCCGTTTAAATTTCAAGCGTGATATACGCGGTCTACTGCAGCGCTTTTTCAATCGCGCTGACGAGCTTGGCTTTGGGCACGGCGCCGATAATTTGTTCCTTGACCGCGCCGCCTTTGAGAATGATCAAATTTGGAATGCCCCGGATACCGTAGCGCGACGCCGTGGCCGGGTGATCGTCGACGTTCAGCTTGGTCACCTTGAGCTTGCCTTCGTATTCACCGGCGATTTCTTCGACGATCGGCGCGATCGATTTGCACGGACCGCACCAGGGCGCCCAGAAATCGACCAGCACCGGCACCGCGGACTTTAACACTTCAGCTTCGAAATTATTGTCTCCGACTTCGGTAATCTTACCCATAATTTCCTCCGTGTTGGCTGCGGGTTGTTAGGTTTCGGGTTCTGCAGAAATACATTGCCGCTCACTTTTTGTCGCCGGAAAAATTAGAGCGATGCCAAAAAACGCAACAGGGTGCGCACGCCGAAGCCCGTGCCGCCTTTCGGGCCGAGGGCGTTGTCGCTCTCGGCAAACGCCGGTCCGGCGATGTCGAGATGGGCCCAAGGCACATCGCCGACAAATTCCTGCAAGATTAACGCCGCCGTAATCGCGCCGGCATGGGCGCCACCGATGTTCTTCATGTCGGCGACGCTGCTCTTGATCATCTCCCTGTATTCTTTCACCAGCGGCAGCTGCCATAGTTTTTCCCCGGTTTCCTCCGAGCGGCGCAGGAGGTTGTCGGCGAGCGGCTGATGGTTGCTGAACAGCCCCGCGACTTGATTGCCGAGCGCCACCATGCAAGCGCCGGTGAGCGTCGCTAGGTTAATCATGTAGTCGGGCTTTTGCTGCGCCGCGAGGGCAAGAGCATCGGCTAGAATCAACCGCCCTTCAGCGTCGGTATTGAGCACTTCGATAGTCTTGCCGTTCAGGTAGCGGATCACGTCGCCGGGCTTTTGCGCGTTGTGCCCAGGCAGATTGTCCGTCGTCGGCACATAGCCGGTCACTTCGATATCGAGTTCGAGCTTGGGCAGGCAACTCATCGCGGCGATCACAGCGGCGCCGCCGGCCATGTCGAGCTTCATGGTTTCCATCGACTTGGACGGCTTGAGTGACAGGCCGCCTGAATCGAAAGTGATGCCTTTGCCAATTAGCGTGACTCTTTTTTTTGCTTTCCGGGTCGGCTTGTAATGAATCGTAATGAAGCGCGGCTCCTCATGGCTGCCGCGGTTGACCGCCAGGAGCCCGGCCAATTTCATCGTTTCGATCTTGTTTTTGCCCCAAACTTCGACGGTGAGGCCTCGACCGCGGCAATGGCGCGTCGCCTGGTTGCCCAAAAATCGTGCGGTTGCGACCGAGGGCGGTTCGTTGACCAGATCGCGAGCCAGAAAGACTCCAGGAATAATCACTTGAGCCGTGCGCACGGATTGTTGCAGCGCGGCGGTGGGTTTCAAACCCGGCCGAAACAGAGTGAAGAATTTAATTTCCTCCGGCGGCTTTGCGTTGGAACGATATTTATTGAATTGGTAACCGGCGAGAAGAGCGCCCTCCACCAACGCCGCCGCAGCGATCTCGGCGTTTCGATCGGGCGCAAAATAAATAGCACAGTCCGTTGCCCCCAGACTCGAGGATTGCTTACGCGCCCGCGCACCCGTCTTCCTCCAAGCATCGCTGCCGATCTCGCTCATAGCGCCGAGCCCGACCAACAAAACATGCGCGGCCGGCAACGCGCCGCCTGTGGGGTAGAGCAGGACAGTGCCGGCCGCCCCGGTAAACTTGCTTTTTTCGATGCGCCGGCGCAGATCGCCTTTGAGTCGGCGGTCTAGCTGCCGGAGCAGCGGCAGGTCCAGGCTTTTCTCCCCGATCGGAATTACCAGGAGATCGGTTTTAATCCGTTCGGCGGCGGTGTCGCGAAATCGTACTTCCATTCAGTCCTCGATTAAATCCTTTGCCGTATCAGCGTCATAAATTCGTTGCGCGTTTCCTGGCGCGTACGAAAAGCGCCGAGCAAGCTGCTGGTGATGACGTAGGAGTTTTGCTTCTCGACGCCGCGCATGCGCATGCACAAATGCTCCGCTTCGATGACGACGGCGACGCCGAGGGCGTCAAGTTTTTCCATGATGATCGTCGCGATCTGGTTGGTCATCCGTTCCTGCACCTGCAAACGGCGCGCATAGACGTCAACGAGCCGGGCGAGCTTGGAAATGCCGACGATCTTGTGATGCGGGATGTAGGCGACGTGCGCTTTGCCAAAAAACGGCAGAAGGTGATGCTCGCACAAAGAGTAGAAATCGATATCCTTTTGAACGATCATCTCTTCGTAGTCTTCGGTGAACAGCGCGTCATTGATCACTTTGGCCGGGTCAATGTCGTAACCGCGAGTCAAAAAAGAGAGAGCTTGAGCGACGCGGCGGGGAGTTTTTAACAGGCCCTCGCGATCGGGGTCTTCACCCATCGCTTTGAGAATTTCGCGGATATGTTTTTCCATCGTTGCTCCGTCGGGATGCTGACGTTTGGCTTGCTTGGAGTCGCCAACCGGATTTTTTCAGAAGGGTTGAAAAAAATTAACATTTAGCCCGTAGCGGGTCAAACCAGCGGTAAAAGCGCCGTGGTTAGAGCCGCTGCAGCAACCACTGCGGTGTAAGGCGCAAGACGTAGGAATTGAGCAGCGTCATATAGTCGGTGATCAAAAGAATGCCGACCATGATCAGGAGCAGACCGCCGATAACGTGGATCGCTTGAACGTAGCGGCGCAGACCCTGGGAAAATTGAAAGAACGAATTGATCGCCAGTGCGCTCAAGAAAAAGGGGAGCGCCAGTCCCGCCGCATAACTGGTTAACAGCAGCGTGCCGCGACCCACTTCACCGGCCGTGCTGGCGAGTGCGAGAGTTGCGCCAAGGATCGGCCCGACGCAGGGAGTCCATGCTACGGCGAAAGTAATTCCCACCAATATCGAGCCCAAATAGCCCGCCGGCTTATCCTTTAAATTGAACTGCAAGTAGCGATCGAGCGCCGCAATTTTGAAAAGGCCGACGAGATAGAGGCCGACGAGCAGAATGAACGCTCCACCAAGAATGCGGATTGCGTTGCGGTAGCCTAAAAAAAGCCCGCCAAGAAAACTCGCTGAAGCGCCGAGTGACACGAAGACCAGCGAAAAGCCGATGATGAACGCGACGGAATTCAAAATCACGCGCCAGCGCACCCGGGAGCGAGCTTGCTCGCTGCGCATTTCATCCAGCGAAACGCCCGAGACGAAGGAGAGATAGGAGGGAATTAACGGCAAAACACAGGGCGAGAGGAAGGAAAAAACTCCTGCGGCAAAAGCGATAAAAACGTTGACGTCGGTCATCGCTTGCCGTCGACCAGGTCTTTAATCAGTTTGCGTGCGGCTGGAGTGTACCATTCCGCCGGTCCCCAGCCGCGCGCCAAACCTTCGCCCTTTGGGCCAATTAAATAGGTGGCCGGCAATCCCCAGGCGCCGTAGAGGCTGCCCACTTGGGCCTCGGGATCGAGCGCGATGGGATAGGTAATTTTAAGCTCCTTAACAAAATCAATGGCGTCTTGTTTGCGGTCCTTTACGGCTACGGCTAAAACGACGAAATTATTTCCCCTATACTCTTGGTAAAGTTTCTCCATGGCCGGCATTTCCTCGCGGCAGGGCGTGCACCAACTCGCCCAGAAATTCAGCAAGACAACTTTACCGCGGAAGTCCTTGAGTGAAATTTTCTTTCCTTCGGGCGTGCTCAAACTAAAATCCGGCGTCGGGGCGCGCTCCTTCATCGGCTGCATAATCGGCACGGCTTTGTAATTGATTTTCGATTGGCTCCAGAGCGGCGCGGCGCTCGCCGCCAGCAACCATGAGCTAAGCGCAATGATATACCCCAAACGGTAAGCGACTCGAATCGTCATAAACATTAACTCTAACCAACTGAATAGGGCGACGCAACACGCTCGGTCGGGTTAACGCGCCAGGAATCAAAAAGTTCCAACGAAGCGCCGCGCTGTCGAATCGATTTTTTGAGAATGACTTGAAACGAATGGGCTGAAAACACAAGGCCCTCCGAGTAGAATGTCGGAGGGCTCTGTGTATTAGGCAACCAGAACGGTTACCTTGTCGCCTGAGAGTAAGGAGGGTTCAAACCACCACCACAACCTCACAACTCCTTGCTTACTTCTTTTTCTTTTTGGCTTTCTTTTTGGCTTTTTTCTTAGCAGCCATAAGTACCTCCTTTTAGGATTCCACGGGTGGGCTTTTCAATTGATGGGTGTAAACCAAACTCAGGCGAAGACAGAGACTTTCTAAAAACCCTCCCATATTTTGTAGGTGATACGAACATTAAGGCACAAGAAGTTGTATGTCAAGAAAAAAATATCATTTTAGAAATTTTTGCTCAAAAACCTACTCATGACACCCCTGGGAGATTGGTGGCGTACAAGAAGCAATGACAGCAAATTGAGGCGACGTGCTATCAAGAGATTGTTTTATTCGAAGAAACCGACGGAAGGAGGGGAATTGTGCTTCGATCGGTACGATCGGCGGGATCTTCCGAGCAGATCACGCACAATCCATGGTCCACGAGCGGGTCATTGCGATCGCTCCGTAGCGAAGCTTGCTGCAAGGCTTCCTTCGAGCCAAGCCGAACCATCAACTGTGGCTTCGAGTGTCGCGAGGAAATGCAATTGTCGGTTAGCGGAAATATCTTGATTGGTTTGGTAAGGAAGGGCTGCTGTCGAACAAGCGGACCTGACGAAGAAATTCTGTTGACTGGGGCGCCAAGAAAAAAATAATCGAAGGACTGACGTAGGAGAATGCAGTTAGCGGTCCGATGCGCACTTGGACGGTTGGCCACTCTGTTTTCGCGGTCAGCTGACGCCGAGCGCCTTCATTAGCTTGAGCAAGTGTGTGCGGTGCAGGCCGAGATTTTTTGCCGCTGCCGCTCGGTTACCTTGAGCGCGCGCGAGGGCGTCAACAATCAACGCACGGCGGTGGTTATTCACCGCGTCGTGGAATTGCAACGTATCGGGCTCCGCCGCCGCTGCGGCGCTGCTTATCCGTGCCGGTAAATGTTCGGCGCCAAAGCGGGGTCCGTCGCCCAACACCACACCGCGCTCGATGACGTTGGCCAATTCCCGCACATTGCCGGGCCAACTGTAAGCGCATAAGTGAGCCATCGCGTCTTCGGTGAAGCCGGTGAAAGATTTTTTTGTCTCCATTGCAAACCGGTGTAAAAAATAGTCCGCCAGGGCGGGGATGTCGTCTCTGTGGTCGCGCAACGCCGGCAGCGCGATGGCGATAACGTTGAGGCGATGGTACAGGTCCTCGCGGAACGAGCCGCGCTGCACCGCCGCTTCGAGGTCTTTGTTGGTTGCCGCGACGATCTTGATATCGACGCGGATCGACTGGGTGCCGCCGACCCGTTCAAATTCGCGCTCTTGGAGAAAACGCAGCAACTTGGTTTGCAGCTCGGGCGCGATATCGCCGACCTCGTCGAGAAAAACCGTGCCGCCGTCGGCCAATTCTATTTTGCCTTTCTTCGCCTGGTACGCGCCGGTGAATGCGCCGCGTTCGTGGCCGAACAGCTCGCTCTCGAGCAGCTCCTTGGACAGACCGACGCAGTTGATCGGGATGAAAGGTCTCGTCGCCCGATCACTCCATTCATGAATCGAGCGGGCGAAGATCTCTTTGCCGGTGCCGCTCTCGCCGAGCAGGAGCACGGTGGTCTTGCTGCGCGCCGCTTTCTTCGCGTCGGCGAGCGCCGCCGCCATGGCGCTGCTTTTTCCGGCAACCAAATAATAGCGGCCGGCCAGCTCGCGCGTGAGCAACTCCACCTCGGAGCGAAGCCGGGCCTTTTCCAGAACCTTGGCGACAACGACCGCCAGGTGCTCCGGGTCGAACGGTTTGGTGATGAAATCGTCTGCGCCAGCTTTAATCGCTTCGACGGCGCGCTCGATGGTGCCGTAGGCCGTGATGATGATGACCGGCAGGCCGGGCTCTTTTTTCTTGATTTCGCCCAATGCTTCGATGCCGTTCATGCCGGGCATCTGATAGTCGAGCAAAACCAGATCGGCGGTATTCACGGCCAGTTGCTTGAGCGCGCTGCGGCCGCCGTCTGCCTTATCGACGGCATAACCGAGATCGGACAGCTCCTGCTCCAAGAGATCAAGATTGAGCGGTTCGTCGTCGACGATCAGAATGGTTTGGCTCATGGCCGGCCTAATTCATCAGACCCAGATAGCGCCAGTAGGGAATCGCTGCGATCAAAGCGATTAGATACGCAATCGCGTAAAAAATGTTGATGCGGCACATGAGCGGGTAGGAGAAGCCCTTGCCGTCGGTGGTGGAGAAGGCGAGCATATGCCAGTCGACCTGATAGGGGAAAAACCATACCTCGGAGGCAATCAAAATTATCATGGCAATGATCCACGGACTCATGCCGACGTCGATGGATAACGGCAGTAGAGCGACGCATAAGGTGACCACAGCGAGGAAGCTTGTAAAGATCAGCTTGAGGGCGTAGGTCAAAAGCGCGATCACCACGAAAAACCAGGCCGGACTGTTCATAAACGGCAAGATCACGGGGGAAATGACGTCGACCAACCATTGATCGATCTTCGCTTGCTTCAACAGTGTCGGTATGCTCAAGGTCACGCCCATGTGAATCAACAATTCCCAATCAATGCTCTTGCGCATCGTGCTCCAATCCAAAATGCCGGTGTTGACCAGGATGGCAAAGGCGATGATCGCGATCCAAGCGCCGTCAATGCCATGGTAAGGCGCGGTAAGCCAGCCAGTCACGGTGAAACAGAGCACGGCAAAGCTGATCCATTCTTTATGCGACAGCGGTCCGAGAATATTGAGCTGGGTTTGCACCATCGTGTAGGAGATCTTCGGTTGCGACTCAGGCCGGTAGAGCAAGACGGTGCAAAGCAGAACGATGACGATCACCAGCAGCGTAGGAGGCAAGGCGGCGAGGAACCAGTAGCCCCAGGTGAACTGCGCGCGGACGTCCGCGGGCAGGAGACCCCAGGCGATCAGACTCGTCGTCGAGCCGGTCAGAAAAAGAAATCCCAACTGGCCCAGGCCGAGAAAGCTCGCCACGAATAAACCAGTGGAGGCGCGGGACGGGGTCTTGTAACCGAGACTTTCGGATAAGTTCACAAGCATCTGGCTGGTGATTACCGTGCGCGCGGTCTGTTGCGGTATCAAAGCCATGACGACTACGCCCATGATTCCCGTCGCGACGATTTGCCAGTAGTAACTTAAGGGAAACATGCGCACGAGGTGGAGTGACAGCCGGTAGAACAGCCCCGACCCGGTAATTGCAGCGCCCAGGCCAAGCACGCCCAGAGTCATGAACCAAGTGGTGCTGGCGAAACCGCCCATGACCGTCGGCGCCGATTCGAGCTTGGTGAGGATAACGATCATCGCGAAGATGAGAGCCACACCGTAATCCGGCAGTGAGCGAAAGACCCAGAAGATTAATGTCGCAGCGATCAAGCCAAGCAGCTTGGTGGCTGCAGGGTCCAGACCAATATCCGGTTGACCGAACCAAAGAAAGACACCGACCGCTATGCCAAAACTCGCGCCGAGCCATTTGCTGAATGACGAGGAGCGCAGCCAAGGAGTCCATGCCCGCAAGCCGATTCCCGGCGTGGCCGCGCGAGTTTCCTCCAGCGACGGCGCGGTAATGCCCGGCCAAGTCATTTCCGGGAGATTTTCTTGGTAGCTTTCCGAAACTGTCGCATCTTGGCCGATCAACGAAAGCGCGCTGCGTAGCTGGTTGATGGCCGGCCCGTATTCTCTTCGCTGTGCCAGGGTTTCGGCCATGCGTCGGTAACCGACGATGCCGTCGCCGGCGAGCGCGCCGGGCGCCTTTTGCGCTAAAACTTCGAGATAGGTACGGTAGGCGCCGGCGAGGTCCCCCAACTGAATCAGCGCATTGGCTTTGAGCGTGACCAGTCGCGGGTCGGCCAGGAACACTTCTTGAGGAAACGTTTCCAGGCTATTTTTTACGAACAACGCCGACTGGGCGAGACGATCGTTTCCCGTGAGAAGCCGGACCACCGCCGGCCAATGGCGGCATTGCAAGGCATGGTGAACCGCTTGCTGCCAGTCGCCTAGAGCTTCATAGCGCGCGGCAAATTCGCCATGCAGCCGTTCGATGATTGCATCGCCATCGACCGCGAGCAATTTCTCGCGCAAAAAGTCACGAAAAAAACTGTGCAATTCGTAGGCGCCGTTCTGGAGTTTTCGAATCAATGGGAATTGGCTCTCGGCAAGCTCGTTCAAAAGATTAACCGGCGCGGCGTTGGGAAAAAGCTCGGCTATGGTTCTTTTGTCGATAGCACGGAGGAGCGATGCTTGGCGAAAAAAGGCTTGCTCGTCCGCTGGGCGCGCCGCGTAAAATTCCTCCGCCAAGGAGTTAAACGCTTCTCGACTGGTGGAGTATTGCCGATCGACGTGGGACAGTCGTTTGCTGAGTGTGGCGCTTAACTGCCGCAACCAGGTCGGATGCTTTGCGATCAGCTCATCCCAGTCCTCGCGCCGCAGGCGCCAAAGTTTCGTATCTGTGACCGATTGGATAGTCGCCGAACGGGGCTCACCGGAAAGCAATGCCATCTCGCCGAAATAATCGCGCGGCCCGAGGATCGCGATGACTTCGGAATTGCCGGCGTCGCTCTCGACGACGACTTGCACCGTGCCGGATTGAATCAGGTAAAAGGCATCGCCCTGATCGCCCTGGGATACGATTTTTTCATGGGCCGAAAACGAAATCTCCTCAAGCTTGCCGAGCACCTTGGCGACGTCCTCGCGCGAGAGGCCCGAGAATATCGAGATGCTGCGGATGGTTTCGGCAAGCGGCTCTAAAGTTGCCATCAGCGAATAACTTTACCAGCCTTCTTGAGCATTTCTTTGCTCAACGGAACGCCGATGAAACTGGCGGTTCGATAATTCAGCGTCAAATCGAATTTCGTTGCGCGTTCGATCGGTAAAGATCGCGGAGTTTCGCCTTTATGGATTTTATCGGAGAGACGGCCCGCCTGGCGGCCCATTGCGAGATAATTCGGCCCGTAAGCAGCCATGGCGCCGCTGATCGCCCAGGATTCCTCGTTGAACATGGTGGGGATTTTCTTCGCGCGCGCCGTCTCAAACAAAAATCCCGCTTCGCTCTCGACGAGTTCGTCGGGGGACTGGAAAATCGCCGCGCCGGCGTCGCTGCGCAAGCTCGCCAGCGTGGTCTTTAGCTCGTCGGTCGACTTGATGCGGAAGGCGACGACCTGCACGCCGGTTTTTTCCGCTGCGTTCTCAACCCATTGAAAATTTTTGCGGGAGACGGCGCTGTTGGCGTCGAAAAAGACCCAAATTTTCTGCAGCGCCGGCAGAATTGCTTTGAGCAGTGCGAGCCGCCGCTCGGTGGTCTGCGCCGCATAGGCGGCCACACCGGCGAGATTTTTTGCTCGTTCCTCGGTGCTCTTCATCAAGCCGGTTGCAACCGGATCGCCGGAATGAACGAACACGACCGGAATATCGGCGGTGGCGGCCATCGCCGCCAGTGTCGCGCTCGTGCCTGTGGTAAAAATCAATGGAACTTTCTGCGCCACCAACTCGCGGGCCGCGCCCTGCAGCGCCGCGCGGTTGCCTTTGACGTTGCGGACTTCGAGAAAGAAGTCCTTGCGCTCGCGATAGCCGAGGCGATTGAGCTCTTCGCCGAAGCCTTTGATGGCTTGTGATTGGCCGCGGCCCATCTCCAGAACCAATACCCCGAAGCGTAAGGGCGCTTGCGCGCGCGCAATGACAGGAGTGGCTAGAGACAGCCCGAATATCAGCGCGAGCGACAGAAGCCCATGGATCCACTCCTGGCGCGCCGCGGCGCGCGTTTGAGCGGCGCAATGCGACATACCATCAGCCGGCCTTGCGTCCCTAGAGTAAATCGATCTGCATTCCTTCATAGGCGACCACTGTCGAACGGAAAAGTCGTTTGGCCTCGCGTTCGATCATTCCCATCGTTTTATCGTCATGGGTGGGCTCGTGATGAAACAGTGCCAGGCGCTTGACGCTGGCTTTCTGAGCGACTTCCGCAGCCATGTCGACGGTGCTGTGGCCCCAGCCCTTGCGCGGTTTGGAGCGTCCAACGTATTCGTCGTGTAGGTACTGCGCATCGTGCACCAGCAAATCCGCGCCGCGGGCGAACTCGACGATCTCCGGGTAGCCGCCTTCCTGCTGCTCGATGTCGGTGGCGTAAACGAAACTCTTGTGATCGTAGCAGACCCGGTACAACATGACGCCGTTCAACGGATGTGCCGGGCTCTTGCACGTGGTGATGACGAGTTCGTCGCTGTCGCCGCCGTTCGCGGCTTTTGGCGACTCGATTTTCGGCCGACGCGCGTGTGCCCCGAACCGAATCCGTTCGCCGCCGGCTAGGGAGAAAATTTCCTTTTTGCCTTTGAGTTCGTCGAGCGAAACCGGAAACAGATGACTGTGCGTCAAGTGCCGCAGGCTGCGCCTTAATGCGCCGCGGGTATCACCTGGGCCAAGAATAAAGGAATGCGCTTTCGGCGTCAGGAGCGGCTCGAAAAAACAAAGCCCCATGACATGGTCGATATGAGTGTGGCTCAGAAAGACATAAGCTGTTGGCGGGGTGGTGGCGCCGTTACACAGCTCCTTACCCAGCGGGATAATCCCGGTGCCGGCGTCGAAAATCAAGCGACGGCCGCCTGCTCTGACTTCGATGCAAGAGGTGTTTCCTCCGACCGAGAGAGTGTCGGGATCGACCGTCGGATAACTACCCCGCACGCCCCAGAATTTTATTCGAAACGGCGGCTTGCCTTTCGAGCCGCGCTGCAGTTTGCCGCTCATCGCTACGTTCTATTTAGCCCGAAGGATATTGAAGGCCGGGATGGGCCGGTTAATCCCCTTGAGATTTAACTCTTCGATCGCTTCCGCTGTAAAAGCGTCTTCCAAACGGCTCATGGTTTTTTGATCCGTAAGGATCTGGCCGCCCTTGGCCTCGGCGCATAATCGCGCCGCCAGGTTCGGCAGGTTTCCGACCGTGCCGTAGTCCATACGTCCTTCAAATCCCATGGTTCCCAGAGTCGCATAACCTGCGGCAAAACCGATGCCCAGATCCAAATTATAACCTTTTTTCCGCCAAGCCGCGCGCAGTTCCTTGACCCGGTCGCGCATCTCCAGCGCCATGCTCGCTGCTTTCTCGGCGTGATTGTCACAGGGGATCGGGTCGTTGAAAATTATCACAATCCCGTCACCTACGAAACGCTCCAAGGTCCCCTCGAATTTGAACACCAACCGTCCCATTTCGTTATGATAATGGCGCAAGAAATCCATCACTTCTTCGGGCTCGGCGCTGTCGGAGAAAGCAGTAAACCCCCTGAGGTCGAGAAACACGATGGTAATTTCCCGGCGGTGAGTCTGGAACAGCGCGTCTTCTGCGCCGAGGATAGTTTCGGCGATTTGCGGCGAGAGGTAGCGTTTAAGCCGCGCCATGCGCTCGATCTCTTGCACCTGTTGCTGCACCTTTTCGGCGAGGGTTTGGTTCCATTCTTCGAGCTGATCGTGCATCTCCTTGAGCCGCAGCATGGCGCGCACACGGGCCAGGAGCTCGATCGAGTCGAAGGGTTTGGTCACGTAGTCGTCCGCGCCCGCGTCGAGCCCGGCCACTTTATCCTCCTGAGAGGCCTTCGCCGTGAGCAGAATGACCGGGATGCCCTTGTGCTGCGGATCCTCTCGCAGCTGTTTGACCACTTCAATGCCGTTCATGCGCGGCATCATGTAATCGAGCAGGATGACGTCGGGCTCGAAGCTGGCGGTTTTCGCCAGCGCCTCGACGCCGTCGCCGGCCTTCTCGATCACGTAATCGCGATCCATCAGCTCCTGCTCCAAGAGATCGAGATTAAACGGCTCGTCGTCGACGATCAGGATTTTGTTGGCCATGACTCAGTGGTTTAAATTTTGGATTGTCGATTTTGCATGGTCGGGCATGATGGTCAATGATACCGGTGAAATAGTTCTGCCCATCTCGTATCGCTCCAATCCAAGATTATGTGAGGAATTTTTTGATCTTCTCGATCAACGCGGTTTCGTCGATCGGCTTCGGCAGGTAGTCGTCGCAGCCGGCCTTGCGCGCTTCGATCTCATCGCCGACCATGGCGTGGGAGGTGACAGCGATGATCGGAATGTGCTTTAAAGCCCCATTGGCTTTGATCCGCCGCGTCGCTTCCCAGCCGTCCATCACCGGCATGCCGAGATCCATAAGGATAAGGTCTGGCTTGTCGCGCTCTGCCGCTTTGACTCCCTTTTCACCGTCGACCGCTTCAACCACGGTGTAGTCGTCTTCCAGTAGCTGCACCAGGAGATCGCGGTTCCACTCGGTATCATCGACGACGAGAATCTTTTTTTTGGCCATGGCGTAATTCCTTTTATATCGTAAGGCGTCAGGCGTGAGGGGTAAGGGGATCAAACCGCGGCAACACTCCTATTCTCACTTTTTGAAAGGTGCCGGATTAATCCGGTGATTGTCTTGTCAATTCGTTCCATTTGTTTATCGATAATTTGACGGCTCGTCTCATCCATGTAACCGAGTCGTCCCGCGAGTTCGATTTGCGTATCCAGTTCACTGAGCGAAGCTTGGGCGATATGCAGGTAGTTCACAAATTCTCTCTTTGTATTCCTCGCTGCACCTTCAGCGATGTTGCTTGGGATACTGATCGCGGCCCGGCGCATCTGATTAACGATTCCGTATTGTTCTCTGTCTGGAAATTTTTCCGTTTCTCGATAGATATCAATCACCAAATCCATTGATAGCTTCCATGCATCAAGCTTCTTGTGAGGCTTCTCCATTACTACTCCTTTAGCTGTTCGCTCCCCAGCTGGACGTATTGCACGCCTCACCCCTCACCCCTGACGCCTTACACTTATTGTTTCAATTCCATCGGCACCGTGATCGTAAACTTTGAGCCTTTGCCCTCTTCGCTCTCGACGGCGATCTCGCCGCCGAGCAAAATGACGAATTTTTTGACGATCGCCAGGCCCAAACCGGTGCCGCCATAGCGCCGCGTGCTGGACATGTCCGCCTGCCGAAACTCCTCGAAAATCAGGTCCAATGCCTCTTTTTTCATGCCGATGCCGGTGTCCGAGACCGTAAGCTTCAAGTTGCCGTTATCGCGCCATGCGCCGACTTTGATTTCGCCTTTCTCCGTAAACTTGACGGCATTGCTAAGGAGGTTCAGCACCGATTGCTTGAGTTTATCGCGGTCGGTTTTGAGAGGCGGGATGTCCGGGGCGATGTCGGTAATCAATTTGACCTGGCCGTTCTTGAGCATTGGCTCCACCGTTGCCGTGGCGACGCGGACGATTTCGTCGAGCTTAAAGGTCTCGGCGTAGGCTTCCATCCGGCCCGCTTCAATCTTGGCAAGGTCGAGCAAGCCGTTGATCAGATTGAGCAGGTGCTCGGAGCTGATCAGGACTTTCTGCAGGTTGTCTTTCTGCAGCTTTTCGATCTGCCCCTCGGTCTTGCGCAGGACCAGCCGGGTGAAGCCGATGATCGAGTTGAGCGGCGTGCGCAGCTCATGGCTGACGTTGGCGAGAAACTGCGACTTATGTTTGTTGGCGGTTTCGAGCTGCTCGTTTTTTTCCTGGATTTCTTGGAACAGGCGGACGTTCTCGATCGCGATGACGGCCTGGTCGGCGAAGGTTTTAAGCAGGGCGATCTGTTTGTCGGAAAAGGGCCGGACTTCCAGGCGACGGATGATAATCGCGCCGATCGGATGATCCTCCCGGAGTAACGGCGTGGCGAGAATTGTCCGAGTGCCCGAGAGTTCGTGGACGAAAGGCATCTCAGTAAACTCGTTTTCGACTTCCAAGGTAATGTCGGGAACGTGAATCGATCGCCGATCGAGGACGGCGCGACTTCCCGGGAAGCCGCGCGTCAGCGGAAACTGGAACTGCGGAACCGGTACCGATCCGTAGTGGGCGACAACCTTGAAACCGTCGCCTTCAACTCGGCAGATTAACGCGTCGTAAGCGTCGCACAGGCGCGCCGCGTTTTCTGCGACCACATCCAACACCGGCTGCACGTTGGTCGGTGAGCCGGCGATGACCTGCAGGATTTCACTCGTGGCGGTTTGCTGCTCGAGCGATTCGCTTAGCTCGCGGGTACGGTCCTCTACCTTTTGCTCCAAGTTGGCGTAGGATTCTTGAAGTTGCCCGGTCATCTTGTTGAATTCGTCGGCGAGCACTTCGATCTCGTCGCCGGTTTTAAGATTCAACCGATAGCCAAGATCGCCCGCGCCGATCCGTTCCACACCTTCGCGCAGCATCCGCACCGGTTGAACGACCCGCCGGGCGAGAAAATAACTGGCGAACAGGGCCATGCCGAGACCGATCAACAGCAGCGCGGCGGTGCGCAGCATCGAGGCATAGAGCGCTTCGTAGGCCTCAGCCAAGGGGCGGTCGACGATCACCGCCCAGCCCAGATCGGGAATGAGCGCAAACGAGCTAAGCACATCCTTTCCCTGAATATTCTTAGTGACCAGCGCGTTGATGGGCGGCGCCCCGGGCTGGCTCTCGAAGGCGACTTTGACGGCGGCTAGTTGGCCGACGTTGCGGCGCTGCAAGACCAAGCTGATGTCGGGATGGGCGATCAGCTCGCCGGATCGGCTCACGGCGTAGGCGTAGCCGGCTTTGCCGATAGTGATGCTCGAAACGACATCGCCGATGTATTTGAGATTGACTTCGGCCTGGAGCACGCCGATAACGTCGCCGGCGAAACGCTCGATGGGAACCGCGATCGTCATGTAGGGCTCAGAGCCGCGCACAAAGTAGACCGGGCCGAAATAGGATTTTCCCTGACGCGCTTGTTTGAACGGCGCCGTGTTCGAAAGATCTTTTTTGGCGTCGGGTAGCACGGTGCGCAGACGCGACGCCTGGACCTGAATATGGCCGTTCTCGTTAAGCGCCACCGCCTCGGTCACCGCCGGCGCGATCAACAGAAGCTTTTCCAGCTCGAAGCGGAAGTCCGCGGTGAGCCCCTTGGGCGCGATGTCGCGGCTTTTGGTGGCGCCCTTGAGGATGTTTTGAATCTCCTGCACGAAGTGATCGATCTTGAAGGCGGCGCCGGCAGCGATCTCTTTTTGCAATCGGCCCAGTTGGTCGCGGCTCTC
>JBLMXG010000129.1:0-19703 GCA_050257635.1 Chloroflexota bacterium | reverse complement strand
ATAAAATCGCCGCAGAGCTTTTCGCGCGGAAAGAATTTTTTGTCGATCAGTGCGACCTGGTAGCCGAGCCGCGCCAGGCCGACCGCCGCCGCCGAACCGGCCGGGCCGGCGCCAAGGATTGCGACATCGACATTTTGCATCGTCAGCTCCTCGGCCAGATCAATCCAAGCACGCGGTAAGGAAACGACGGTATAAGCTCGAACCGGCCGAAATCGGCGAGGCGAAACAGCGCGAGCCATTCGTCGACGGTCAGCGCCCGTCGCACCGAGAGCGGCGCGTCGGTCCTTGTCATAACGTTGCGGGTAAAACTTTTAGCGAGCAAGCGAATGCCGTGATAGGCGAGCGGGTGGCGCACCAGGTCGTTGACGATTACCGCGCGCCGCACCAGCCGGGCCCAGGCGCGCAGCGCCGCGATGATTTGCTCGTCGGGAAAATGGTGCAGCAACTGCGAGGCCAGGATGTAATCGAACGTAGCCGCGCGGAACGGCAGATTCATCGCGTCGCCGCGCAGCAAGGAAATTTCCCGGTAGCCGCGGGTTAGCGCCGCCCCCTCCTCCACGGTGACGGCTTCGCGATCGAGAGCGCTGATCTTAGCCGCGATTTGGCGGCGCCGTGCCCAGCGCGCGATCAGCGCCGGGATATCGCCGCTGCCGGTGCCGACGTCGAGCAGCGTGAAGCGGCGTGTCGTTTTGACGTCGATCAGGCGCTCCAGAGCCCCCTCCACGTTGCGGTGGCAGCCGAGATAGCGGTTGATGAGCCTCAAGTTGCGCAAGTCGCCGATCAGCAGCTCGCGCGGCTGGCCCGGCAGATCCATCATTTCGAGCTCGATGCTCCGTTTCATGCGACGTCACCGCGCCTTACCACCAACGCCGAGTTTTTCGAGCCGAAGCCGATGCAGTTGCACAACGCGAGTTCCGTTGCGCGATCGATGCTGCGGTTGGGAATGTAGTTCAGATCGCAGTCCGGGTCGGCCTCGCTGTAGTTGATCGTCGGCGGGAGAAAGCCATGGTTCATCGCCAGCAGCGCCGCGGATACACCGGCCGCTCCCGAAGCGCCTTGCGGATGGCCGATCATCGATTTCACCGAGCTCATCGGAATTTCATAGGCGCGCCGGCCGAAACAGATTTTCGCGGCCATGGTTTCGGTGCGATCGTTTAATTGGGTGGACGTGCCGTGCAGCGCGACGTAACCGATCTCCTCCGTGGCGACGCCGGCGTCTTCGATGGCCAGGCGCATCGCTCGCGCCGGCTCCTCGCCGTCGGGATTGAGCCGCACCCGGTGATAGGCATCGCAGGTCGAGCTGTAGCCGAGGATTTCCCCATAGACCCGGGCGCCGCGGGTCAGAGCGCGCTCGCGCTCTTCCAGGATCAACACCCATGCGCCCTCGCCGAGGACAAAGCCGTCGCGCGTCCGATCGAAGGGGCGCGAGGCGCGCTCGGGCTCGCCGTTGCGCGACTCCGACACCACGCGCATGACGCAGAAGCCCTGCATGATGCCGGGCGTGATGGTGGCGTCGACACCGCCGCTCACCACGTGGTCCGAGAGGCCGAAACGAATCATGTTGAAGGCGTAACCGAGGGCATCGGTCGAGCTGGTGCAGCCGGTGGAAATCAAATGGCTCGGCCCGCGAAAACCGAAGCGCAGCGAAAGCTCACTCGACAAGCTGCCCGGTGTCGAGCTCGAAACATTGTACGCGCTCACCCGGCGCAGCTGGGCGGCGAAAAAAAGCCGGTATTGCTCTTCGGTAAAATCGGGCGTACCGCCGCCGCTGCCGATGACCACGCCCCAGGATTGTTTCTCCTCGGTGTTCAGCCCTTGCGCGCAGACGCCGGCTCGGCTCAAAGCTTCGCCGGCAGCGGCGATGAGCAGCGGCACGGCGCGGCCGACCCGGCGCATCTCCTGTTGGCTGATGAAGTCATCGACGGAAAATTTTTTGACCTCAGCGGCGACCCGGCAGTCGAGATCGCCTGCGTCAAAAAGCGTGATCGGCGCCACTCCGCTCACGCCGCCGCGCAACGCCGCGCAATAGGCCGCTACGCCGATCCCATTCGGCGCCATCGCGCCGATGCCGGTAATCACCACTCGACGCGGCGGCGCATAACTCATCGCTGACTTCATCTTGACTCCGCGCTGCGGAAATAGTTTCATCTCGGAGCATAGCATCCGGATTCCTTGCGGTTAAGCTTTGGGGGGAATGGCATCGTGTCGATGCGGTTGATAGTCACGGGCGCCAGCGGTTTTATCGGTATCCCGTTGTGTGCCGCGCTGTTGGACCAGGGCCACGCGCTCACGCTCTTTACCCGCGGCGCGCCGCGCGATTCCAACACCGGCAACAAACGCTGGTTCCGCTGGGCGCCCGGGACCTTACGCGAATGGGAGGCGGCCCTCGACGGCGCCGACGGCATTATCAACCTCGCCGGCGAGCCCATCGCGGAAAAACGCTGGACGAGCCAACAACGCCGGCACATTGAGAAAAGCCGCATCGACGCAACCCACAGTTTGGTTCAAGCCTGCGCCAAGGCCAAGGTCAAACCGAACTTCCTGATCAACGCTTCAGCTGTCGGTTACTACGGCCCGCACGGCGATGAAATGATCGCCGAAGACACGCCGCCGGGACACGATTTTCTCGGTCGGCTCTGCCGCGACTGGGAGGGGGGAGGCCGTCAAAGCGGAAGAACTTGGCCTGCGCGTAATCCGTCTGCGCATCGGCATCGTGCTCGGTCCGGGCGGTGGTGCGTTAAAAAAGATGATTGAGCCGTTCAAATATTTCGTCGGCGGTCCGCTCGGCTCGGCGCAGCAATGGATGTCGTGGGTCCACCTCGAGGATCTCGTTCGCATGATCGGCATGGTCATCGAAAATCCTCAAGCGCGCGGCCCGATCAACACCACCGCGCCCACTCCGGTGCGCAACAAGGAATTCTCTCAAAAGCTGGGAGAATTATTGCATCGCCCGAGCTGGATACCGGTGCCGGGCTTCGCTCTAAGACTCGTTTTGGGGGAGATGGCGGATATGCTGCTCACCGGTCAGCGCGTCGTCCCCGCCGCCGCCGAGAAACTCGGTTTTCGATTTCGTTACCCCAATCTTCCAGAGGCGCTCGCAGCCTGCCTGCCGCTGTGACGGCGCGCTCGCTTGGAACCAACCGAATTAGCTGCAACAATCACCCGCATGGATTTCAAAGACCACGTGATCCTGATCACCGGCGCCTCCAAGGGGATCGGCAAACAATTGGCGATCGATTTCGCCGCCCGCGGCGCCATCGTCGCCGGCTGCGGCCGTTCCATCCCTCGGCTCAAAGAAACCCTGAAAATAGTGCGCCACGCCAGCCCCATGTCAACGATGATCGGCTGCGACGTGAGCGATGCCGAGCAAGTCCGCGGCATGGTCGGCAAGGTGGTTGAGGATTACGGCAAGATCGATATTCTGATCAACAACGCCGGTATCGGCATGCGCCGGCCGTTCGTTGAAACTTCCATGGAAATGATCGAGACGATCACCCGGACGAATTTTTTGGGCGCGCTTTACTGCGCCCACGAAGTGTTGCCGTCGATGATCGCCCGCCGTCGCGGCCATATCGTCAATATCTCTTCCGGCGCCGGCAAGATCGGCACGCTCAACATGGCGGCCTACTGCGGCTCGAAATTTGCGCTCAACGGCTGGTCGGAAAGCCTCTATCACGAGCTCAAGCCGCTCGGGATTAATGTCACGGTGGTTTGTCCCGGGCCCGTGCAAACCGATTTCAGCAGCGATTTTCGTGACAGCGAGCCCAAGGCTCCGCCGGAGCGCATCGTGTCGGTCGCCGCAGTATGCCAGGCTGTGATCCAAGCGATCGAGAAAAACAAGTTCGAAGTGGTCATGCCGCGCTGGCTCGCGCTTCTCGAAGCGCTCAAGCGGCACCTGCCCAAGTTGTTTCTCGCCCTGGCCCAGCGCCGATTTCGCGTTCACGTGGTGAAACCGGCGATTGCCGAGCGCGAGAAAAGTGGAAACTAACCACATGATTAATCGTTTTTTATTCCAAAGGAGATTGTGATGATCGCACGATGGGTTTTAAGTTTGGCTATCGTAACCTTGAGCGCGACTTCTGCTCTCGCTCAGCTCGGGCCCAAAGACGGCAACGGTTTGCGCCCCACCGAGCTCGACCGGGTCAAAGTCGGCCAGCCCGCGCCGGATTTCACCCTGGAAGACGTCGACGGCAAAGCGATGACGCTATCGGATTTTCGCGGCAAGAAAAGCGTCGTCCTGGTCTTCTACCGTGGTTACTGGTGACCCTTCTGCGTCGGTCAGCTCGGGAAGCTGAAAAGTTTATTGACCAAACAGCAAAAAGAAAAAGTTCAGATCCTGGCGGTCAGCGTCGACAGCCATGAGGATTCGAAAAAGTTCGGTGTCATGCTGCGCAAGCGCTTCGACGGCGAGTTCGACTTTCCCTTGCTCGAAGACAAAGATCACAAGGTCATCGACCGCTACGGCATCTTCAATCCCGACGGCCGCGGCTGGCCGCATCCCTCGACCTTCGTGATTGATCCCAAAGGAGTGGTTCGCTGGAAAGACATCGAGGTGGACTATACGAAGCGGCCGAGCAACGAGCAAATCCGCCGGGAGCTGGTGAAAATCAAATAGTTCATGCTCCGCAGCGCGTTGGCGACACGACGGCTTGATGAAACTCCCGGTTTCCGGTGCTCAAAACCGATCGGGGTCGGTAGGCAGTGCTGATTACGCCGGCAGACGGGCCGATGCGTCGGCAGCGATCAGCCAAGTCAGTCGTCCGTCGGCTGGCCTTACCTTCGCTGCGGGATAGGTGGGAGAATGAGTCCTGGAGCCAAGAATTTCTGCGACGATGGTCGACTTGCTCTCACCGGCAACCAAAAACGTTACCTGCATAGCGTCGTTGATGACCGGCAAGGTCAGCGTCAAGCGGTGCGCCTTGAACTTTTCGACGTAGGGCGCTGCGACGAGACGGTCCGGCTCGTTTAACGCCGTCGTTCCGGGAAAAAGCGACGCGGTGTGGCCGTCCTCGCCAAGGCCAAGCAGAATCAAATCGATACGCGGCAGCCGTCCTGGGCCAAGTGCGAAAAAATTGCGCAACTCGCCCTCATAGTCCGCCGCCGCTTCGCTCGGTTCTTTCTCGCCGGCCATCCGATGAATATTTTGTCCGGGAATCTGAATCTTGGCCAGCAGCGCTTCGCGCACCATGCGAAAATTGCTCTCCGGGTGATCCGGCGGCACGCAGCGCTCGTCGCCCCAGAAAAGATGGCTCCGCGACCAGTCGATGCGGTCGCGATAGGCAGGCGAAGCGAGCAAAGAATAGAGCGCTTTCGGCGTCGAGCCGCCGGAGAGGGCTACGGCGAATCGTCCCGCGCGCGCGATCGCGCCGTTTGCCGACTCGATCCATTGCGCCGCGGCGTTGCGATTCAATTCATCGACGTCCCGGCAGATGATGATCTCAGGCTTGTTCACCGGATAAGAAAGCCGCGTAGTATGCGGCGCCGCGCAGCGCCGCCCGTTCGTTCAACACCACTTGAACCGGAATCGCCGCCAGCAGATCCCGGTAGCGCCCCTTGTCGAGAAAAGCTCGCATAAACGTCCCGTCCTTGAGCTTGCCGAGAATCTTCGGCGCGATGCCCCCGCCAATGTAGAGCCCGCGCACCGATTTCGCGCGCAATGCCAGATTCCCCGCTTCCGCGCCATAAACCGCCACGAAAAGATTCAGCGCCTCGACGCAGATCCCGGCTTCGCGCGCCAGCGCTGCTTGCGAGATGACGACCCCGGGATCTTCGCCCGCGGCGAAGCGTTCGGCAAGACGCACAGGCTCCTCCATGCCGCGGCTTTCCTTGAGAAAGCGGTAAGTATTAAAAAGACCCGGTCCCGACAACACCCTTTCATAGCTCACATGGCCGAAGCGGCCGATCAGGAAGCGCAGCAGCTCGATCTCCAGTTCGTCGCGCGGAGCGAAATCGGCGTGGCCGCCTTCCGATGCGAGCGGGCGAAAGCGCTCCCCGTCATCGTAGAGTATGGCTTGACCCAGACCGGTACCTGCCGCAAGCAACGCTTTGTTGCCGGAACGGCGCATCTCACCTTTGTTAAGTGTAAAAAATTCTTCGTCTTCCAGCGTAAACAGGCCGTAGGCGCTCGCCTCGAGATCGTTGAGCAGATCGACTGCGTCGAGCTTCAACACCCGGCGTAATTCCTCGGTATCGACGATCCACGGCAGATTCGTGGTTTTGACGCGCCCGTCCACGATTGGCCCAGCGATGCCAAAGCACGCCGCCTCGACGGCCGGCTGATCGCCGCAAAACTCTTTCAGAATCGGCGTCAAGCCGGAATAGCGCTTGCTGGAGAAAGTTTGCAGCGATTCGGACTGGAGTTTTTCACCGCGAACGGAAAATACCGCGAGATTGGTTTTGGTGCCGCCAATGTCACCGGCGAGGACTAGATTGCGAGTCATGATTTAATTTGCCGCAAACAGTAGGGGCGTAAAATTTTACGCCCCTACCAAAGGCGACACGGTGAAAGATAAGATTGAAATAGCTTCCATCTTCACGGCTTGCGCCAGCGTCGGCCGTCTTTCTGCATGAATTCCTCGGCTTCGCGCGGTCCCCAGGAACCGGCGTCATAATTGGGAAAATTTTTCGGCTTGCTTAAGCTCCAGACCTGGATAATCGGATCCATCAGCGCCCATGCCAGTTCGACCCAGTCGTGCCGGGTGAACAGTGTCGAGTTGCCCTCGATGCAGTCCTCCAGGAGCGTTTCGTAGGAATCCGGCGGGCTGCTGCCGAAGGATTGTTCATAGTTGAAATTCAAGCTCAGCGGGCTGATGCAGATATCCGGCCCGGGCGGTTTTACTTCGAAGGTAAGCGAGATGCCTTCGTCCGGCTGAATGCGCAGGACCAAGACATTCGGATTCACATCTTCGACCGCGCAGGCTTTGAAGAGCAACATCGGCGGCCGCTTGAATTGGATGGCGATCTCTGTGACTCGCTTGGCCATGCGCTTGCCCGAGCGCAGGTAAAACGGCACGCCCTCCCAGCGCCAGCTGTCGATCCACAGTTTCATAGCCGCGTAGGTGACCGTATTGGAAGACTTCGCCACACCGGGTTCGTCGCCATAACCGGGCACGTCTTTATGGTCCAGCCTGCCGCCGCCGTATTGCCCGCGCACCGCAGCCGTCGAGACCTCTTCGGGTGCAATCGGTCGCACCGCACGCAACAACTTACCCTTCTCGTCGCGCACCTCTTCGGCGTTGAAACTCACCGCCGGTTCCATCGCTGTCAGGCAAAGCAGCTGCAGCAAGTGGTTCTGAAACATATCGCGCACCACCCCGGCCTCTTCGTAATAGCCGCCGCGATTTTCCACGCCGACACTCTCCGCTGCGGTGATTTGCACATGGTCGACGTAGCGCCGGTTCCAAATCGGCTCGAACACCGCGTTGGCGAAGCGGAACACCATGATGTTTTGCACGGTCTCTTTGCCGAGATAGTGATCGATGCGGTAGATCTGCTTCTCATCGAGCACTTCATGGATACGGCGGTTGAGCTCGCGAGCGGTTTGCAGGTCGGTGCCAAATGGTTTTTCGATGACCACGCGCGCACGCGGTTCGCCGTCCGTGTCTTTGGGCGTCAGCCCGGCGGCGGCGATGCGCTCGATCACGGAGCCGTAGAGATCCGGCGGCGTCGCCAGATAAAAAACTCGACCCGGCAAAACCCGCCCCCCGCGATCGAAGCCTTCAACGATTTCCTTCAACCGTTGATAGCCTTCCGTCTCCTCGTAGCCGCCGCGCACGTAGTAGAGCGTAGAGGCGAATTGCTGCCATACGTTTTCGTCTTTGAGGCCGGTACGGGAAAATTCCTTGACCGCCTCGCGCATCTTGTCGCGAAACGCCTCGTGGGTCATTTCACTGCGCGCGTAACCGACTACGGCAAAGCGCTCGGGGAGCCGTTTCTCCAGCGCCAAATTGTAGAGCGCCGGCATTAGCTTGCGCTTGGTGAGGTCGCCGGACGCGCCGAAGATCACGAGCACGCACGCGTGCGGTTTTTTAACCGGGTGAAGGCCGTCGGCAACGTAAGCGTGCGGATCGCTGGCCATGGTCAGCCTTTCTTCACCGCGTGGCCGCCGAATTCATTGCGCAGGGCGGCGATCACTTTCGCCGAGAACGAATCCTCCTGGCGCGAGGCGAAGCGAGCGAACAGCGAGAGCATCAACACCGGAGCCGGCACGTTTCTGTCGATCGCTTCCTGCACCGTCCAGCGCCCTTCGCCGGAGTCATCCACGTAGCCGCGGATCCCTTCCAGGCGCGGATCTTTTTGGAAAGCGTTTTCGGCTAATTCCAACAACCATGAGCGCACCACGCTGCCCTGATTCCAAAGGCGGGCAATCTTGGCCAGATCGAGGTCATACCGTGAGGCCTTGAGCAACTCGAACCCTTCGCCGTAAGCTTGCAGCATCCCATATTCGATGCCGTTATGAATCATCTTAACGAAATGACCAGCGCCGCTCGGGCCGACGTGAAGGTAGCCGTCCTTCGGCGCCAGCGTCGTGAAAATCGGCGCAAGCCGTTCAACGATCGCTTTTTCACCGCCGACCATCATGCAGTAGCCGTTTTGCAAGCCCCAGACTCCGCCGCTGGTGCCGGCATCGACGAAGTGCATGCCCTGCGCGGCCAGTTTCTCGGCGCGTCGAATGGAATCTTTGTAGTTGGAGTTGCCGCCGTCAATTAAAATGTCGCCTTTGGTCAGAATCGGCAAAAGCTGTTCGATGGTCTGATCGACGGGATCGCCGGAGGGCACCATGAGCCAGATGGCGCGCGGCGGCGTCAACTGCTTGACCAGGTCCGCGAGCGAGCGCCCGCCCGTCGCGCCTTTATCGACCACCTGCTGGATCGCTTCAGGGCTGCGGTCATAACTGATTATCCGGTGGCCGCCGCGCACCAACCGTTCGGTCATATTGGCGCCCATGCGGCCGAGCCCGATCATGCCGAGTTCCATGGTCGTTTCTCCTTTCGGGGAGAATTTATGATTGCAAGATCTCCGCCAACCGTCTCAAGCCGACGACGTCATCGCTGCCCAAATTCACCCTCAGCACGCGCCGCCGCCGTTGTTTGAGAGCCGTGAAATCGCCCAACCCCTGGGCTCGGATCAATGCGTCGAAGGTGAAGCTGTTTTCCGGCACCACCAGGTTTTGGCTCGGCTGATCGACGATCTGCAACACCAGCGCCGAGTTGGGGCCGCCCTTATGCAGCTGGCCGGTGGAATGGAGAAAACGCGGACCAAATCCCAAAGTCGTCGCCAAGCCGAGCCGACCCTGCAGTGCAGCGCAAATGTTATCCAGTTCTTTGCGGTGATCCGCCGAAGGATCGATGTAGGCCTGCACCGCAACGTAGTCGTGGTTTTTTTTCTTCTCCAGCCATGACGCAATTGCCCGAGCCAAAGCTTCGCCGTCACCGGTAGAGGTTTCATTTTTAACCGCGTTGGCACTCTTGCCCGCGTTCTCCGCCATCGCTTTTTTCGCCAAATCCTTGGCCAATTGCACGTCGGGTTGGTTGAACGGGTTGATTTCCAGCACCGCCCCGGCCGCGGCCACGGCGACCTCCCAGCGGAAAAATTCCTGGCCGAGATCGAGCTTGTCCTGCAGATCGATGCGCGCCACCGGATGGCCGTTGGCAACCAGCGCCGCCACCTGGCGATCGAGCAGAAGGTTGTCGTCCGATTCGAGACGAAGATAGGCAAAGAAGCGATCCGCGCCATATTTTTCCGGCGCCGCCAGATTTTCTCCCGCGACGGGCACGATGCCTTTGCGCGCTTTGCCGGTGCTTTCGGCGATCAATTGCTCGACCCAGGAGGGAAATGCAGCAAGCGATGGCGAGCAGAGAAAAGTCGCTTTATCGCGCTTGGCCAGAGCCAATTCACCGAGAGCGGCGCCCAGCAAGAGGCCGGGGTTGCGCCCGTCCGGCACCGTTGCGCCGCAAGCGCCGCTCATGCGCCGCGCCCGCGCGAGCATTGCACCGACGTTGACGCCGATCAACGCCGCAGGCACCATACCGAAAACCGTTAGCGCCGAATAACGCCCGCCGACCTCTTCCGGCGCCTGGAACGTCGCGCGGAAGTTTCTCTCCGCGGCGAGTTTTTCCAACGGCGTGCCGGGATCGGTGATGGCGATGAAGTGTGCGCCGGGTTCATTCTTGATCTGCTTCAGCTTCTCCCAGAAATAACAGAAGAAAGAATGGGTCTCCGTGGTGCTGCCCGACTTGCTCGACACGACGAACAGCGTGCGCGCCGCATCGATGCTTGCTTCGACCCCCTTGACCGCCGAAGGATGAGTGCTGTCGAGCACTTGCAACGCCGGATAGCCGGCCGCGTTGCCGAAAGTCTGCTGAAAAACTTCCGGCGCCAAGCTCGAACCGCCCATGCCGAGCAGCACGATATGCTTTATGCCGTCAGCCTTCACCTGATCGGCGAAGGCGCGGAGCCGATCGACTTGCCCCATCATCGTCTCGGGCAGTTCGAGCCAGCCCAGACGGTCGGCCAATTCCGGCACCGGCTCCCCGGACCAGAGCGTCGGATCCTTTCTCCACAGCCGGCCGGCGAACTCGCTTTCCTGCCACTGCTTGAGCCGCCGCTCCACCCGGCGCCGGTATTTTCCCAGCTGAAGTTCCAAGCGAGGGAGCTCCGCCCCGACCATCGCTTGGCGTTTTTTTTCGAGCGACGCCATCAGCTGATCGAAAGACGCAGCGAACGCGGCGACGCCGTCTTGCTGCAATTTTTCAGTGATCGCGCCGAGGTCGACGCCGAGGCGCGCGAGCTCCGCCACAGCGGCGTCGGCTTCGGCCAGACCCTGTTTCACTGTCGCGCCGGGAATCTTGCCATGGTCGCGAAACGCGTTGATGGTTTCCGGCGGCATGGTGTTGATGGTCTCGGGGCCGATGAGATTTTCCACGTAAAGCACATCGGAATAGGCGGGATTTTTCGTGCTCGTGCTCGCCCACAGCGGCCGCTGCACCCGCGCCCCGCGCTGGCGCAAGGCGGCGAAACCTTCGCCGTGAAAAATTTCCAAAAAACGGCGGTAGACCACTTTGGAATTGGCGATGGCGATCTTGCCCAACAACGCCTTTGCTTCGGGCGTACCGACACTTTCAAGCGCCTTGTCCACCATCGTGTCGACACGGCTGACGAAAAAAGACGCCACCGATGCGACCTTCGACGGATCGCCACAACGCTCCAAACCTTTCAGGTAGGCGCGCGCGACCGCTTCATAATGGCTCATCGAAAACATCAGAGTCACGTTAACGTTGATCCCTTCAGCGATCAGCTGCTCGATGGCAGGGAGGCCTGCCGGCGTCGCCGGCACTTTGATCATCAGGTTCGGTCGGTTGACCGCCGCGCGCAGACGCTTTGCCTCGTTGATGGTTTTCTCGGTGTCGTCGGCAAGGTGCGGTGAAACTTCGAGGCTGACGTAACCATCGTCGCCGTGAGTTGCTTCGAAAACCGGACGCAAAACATCGGCGGTTTCTTGGATATCTTCGATCGCCATCATTTCGTAGAGTTTGCCGATCTCGATCTCGGGATCGTCGGCGAGAATGCGTCGCAGCGCCTCGTCGTAATCCGTGCTGCCGGCCATGGCCTTTTCAAAAATCGTCGGATTGCTGGTCACACCGCGCAGGCCGTCCTGTTCGACCATGCGTTTGAGGTCGCCGTTGCGCAGCAGATTGCGCCGGATATAATCCAGCCAGATCGACTGTCCTGTTTCTTCTAGCTCCTTCAAAGGGTTCATCGCGTCTCTCCCCTTTCTAAGGTTTTTCGATAGCGGCCCTCCAGCGCCTTGATTTTGGCCACGCGGCGGCGATGGCGTTCCTCGCCGTTGAATTTTGCCCGCAAAAAATTATCGACCAACTCGCGCGCCATCTCGACGCCGATCACCCGCGCGCCCAGCACCAGTACGTTCATGTCGTCATGCTCGACCCCCTGGCGCGCCGCATAAGTATTGTGGCAAAGCCCGGCGCGTATGCCGGGAATCTTGTTGGCTGCAACCGATGTCCCGACACCGCTGCCGCAGATCAACACGCCGCGCTCGGCCTCGCCATCGACGATCGCTAACGCTACCGCTTCGGCGTAATCCGGGTAGTCCACCGGGTCGTCGCTATTCGTACCTTTGTCGATGACCTCGTGTCCAAGATGGCGCAAGTAGGCAGCGACAATCTGTTTCAAGTCGTAGCCTGCATGATCCGCGCCGATGACGATACGCATCGCTCACCTTCCCAGCAACGCCACGGCCCGCGCAATGACGTTGTCCACGGTAAAGCCGAATTTTTCCATCACGATATTTCCCGGCGCCGAGGCGCCGAATCGTTCGATCGCGACAACATCCCCGCCATCGCCGACGTAACGGTGCCAGCCTTGGGGCAGCGCCGCTTCCACTGCCAGTCGCGTCCGCACGTCCCGCGGCAAAACTTCTTCGCGGTAAGCCGGCGGCTGCTCGTCGAAGAGTTCCCAACTGGGCATGGAAACGACGCGCGCGTTGATTTTTTGCTCGGCCAATTTTTCTCTCGCGGCGACGACCAGAGATAGTTCCGACCCCGTACCGATCAATATCAGATCGGGCTTGCCGCCCGGTGCATCGGCCAAAACATAAGCGCCCCGTCGCAATCCTTCTGCCGCTGCGAAACGGCTGCGATCCAGCGTCGGCACGTTCTGCCGGGTCAACACCAAGGCCACCGGACGCGTCCGGCTCTCGATGGCAACGCGCCACGCCGCGACGGTTTCGTTGGCATCGCCCGGGCGTATCACCACGAGATGCGGTATGGCCCGGAGGGCGGCCAATTGTTCGATCGGTTGATGCGTCGGCCCATCTTCGCCGACGCCGATGCTGTCATGGGTGAAAACGTAGACGACACCCAGCTCCATCAGCGCCGCGAGCCGGATCGACGGCCGAAGATAATCGGAGAAGATCAGAAATGTCGAACCGTACGGGATCACGCCGCCGTGGACCGCCATGCCGTTGAGCGCCGCACCCATGCCATGCTCACGCACGCCGAAGTGGATGTTCCGCCCTGCGTAATCCCAGCCACCGCCCGCGGCACCTTGACGGTCGGTGAACTTTCGCTCCGGGCTCTCGAAATCGCCCAGCTTCGTCAACACGGTGAAAGTCGACGGATTCAAATCCGCCGAGCCACCGATCAGAGTCGGCACTTTGGCCGCGATGACGTTGAGAATTTTGCCGGACGCAGCGCGCGTGGCGATACCCTTGGCATCGGCGGGAAAATCCGGCACCGATGCGTCCCAGCCGGCGGGCAATTTGCCGCCCATCATTTGCTCAAGCTCTTTAGCGAGGTCGGGAAATTTTTCGGCATAGGTGTGAAAACGCCGCTGCCATTCGGACTCGGCCTGCTCGCCCTTGGCAACCGCCTCGCGAAACAGCGCCAGCGCGTGGTCCGGCACAAAAAACGGCGGCTCGACGGGCCAGCCGAGGTTTTGCTTGGTCGCCTTGACCTCCGTCTCTCCGAGCGGCGACCCGTGGGCTTCGAAATTGTCCTGTTTGGCGGGCGAACCAAAACCGATATGCGTGCGCACGAGAATTAGCGACGGGCACGAAGTTTCGCCTCGGGCTGCTGTGAGCGCGCGGTCGATCGCGTCGATATCGTTACCATCCTCGACGCTGACCGTATGCCATCCATAAGCTTCGAAGCGTTTTGCGCGATCTTCGCTAAAGCAAAGATCGGTGGCACCAGCGAGCGAGATGCGATTGTTATCGTAGATATAAATCAGCTTTCCCAATTTCAAATGGCCGGCGAGGCTCGCCGCTTCGGCGGCCACCCCTTCCATCAGATCGCCGTCGCTGACAATCCCATAAGTATAATGGTTGATAATCTCGAAGCCCGGCCGGTTGTAGCGCGCCGCCAAGTGAGCCTCAGCCATCGCCATGCCGACGCCGTTGCCGAAGCCCTGACCGAGCGGCCCCGTCGTGGTTTCCACGCCCGGAGTCATGCCGCGTTCGGGGTGGCCCGGCGTGCGGCTTTCCCACTGGCGAAATTGTTTAATCTGGTCGAGCGGCACGTCGTAGCCCGTGAGATGGAGCATGCTGTAGAGCAGCATTGAACCATGGCCGGCGGAAAGTACGAAGCGATCGCGATCCGCCCATGCGGGATTTCTCGGGTTATGCTTGAGAAAACGCGTCCACAGAACATAGGAGGCGGGTGCCAGACCCATCGGCGCGCCCGGATGACCCGAATTGGCCTTCTGCACCGCGTCTATAGACAAGGCGCGGATGGTGTTGATGCACAACTGGTCGATCGATTCGCTCATGTTCATCCTCTCCCGGGCTGTGATAACTCTCGGCTGCAACGCAGCGACGCTGCAGATTTCTCCACCTAGCACTTCCTGCCGCTAAGCACACGGTCGAGATTGAAAGCCGCGCTGATCAGGCCGAGATGGGTAAAAGCCTGGGGAAAATTCCCCAGCGCTTCACCCCGATGGCTGATTTCTTCGGCGTAAAGTCCAACATGATTAGCATAACCGAGCATTTTTTCGAACAGCAAACGCGCTTCTTCAATCTGACCGGATCGCGTCAGGGCCTCGACCAGCCAGAAGCTGCAAATGCTGAAAGCGCCCTCTTGCCCATTCAAACCGTCCAGGGATTTCCCGCCCCCGAGCCGGTAACGGTGCACCAGACCGTCCATAGCGAGGCTTTGCCGCGTGCGCTCGATAGTGCGGAGCATGCGCGGGTCGGTCGGCGAAACAAAAAACACCAGGGGCATCAAGAGATTGCTCGCGTCCAAGTCCTCGCTATCGTAAGCGAGGACAAAGGAATTGGCGCCCTGATGCCAGCCCCGCTCCATAATTTCCAGATAAATCTCGTCGCGGCACTTGAGCCAGCGCTGGTAGGGCGCGGGAAAGCTTCTTTTGCCGGCAAGCCTCAAGCCGCGATCCATCGCCACCCAGCACATGAGCTTGGAGTAGACATAATGGCGCGGTTCGCTGCGCATTTCCCAAATCCCCGCGTCGGGCTCGCGCCATGTATCGCAGACATGTTCGAGCTGACGTTCCAGCTCACGCCACAGCTCGTAGGAAATCGGCGCACCATACTTGTTATATAGATACACCGAATCGAGCAGCTCGCCGTAGATGTCTCTTTGCGCTTGCCGATACGCCCCGTTGCCAAGCCGCACCGGCCTCGCGCCGCCGTAGCCGTCGAGGTGATTGAGTTCGATTTCGGGTAATTCATGCCGGCCGTCCACGCCGTAAACCGGCTGCAGCGAGCCGTCGGGGTCGAGCTCGTGACAACGTTTTTCGAGCCAACCCATGAAGCGTTCCGCTTCCTGGCTGAAACCCAGGCGCAATAGACCATAAATTGTGAAGCTGGCGTCGCGGATCCAGCAATAGCGGTAATCCCAGTTGCGCGCGCCGCCGGCCTCCTCGGGCAAGCTCGTGGTCGGCGCGGCGACCATAGCACCGGTCGGCTCGTAGGTCAGCAGCTTCAAAACCAACGCCGAACGCTGCACCATCTCGCGCCATCGCCCGGTGTAAGTGCATTGCGCCAACCAGCCTTTCCAAAAATCCACCGTGCGGCGAAAAGCGTCTTGGCCGCTCTCCTCGGGAATCAGCAGATTCGCTTCACTGCCTTGATCGACATGGCGCAAGTAAAACGTCATCGACCGACCCTGCCCAAGGGAAAATTCCGCCGCGACACCGCGGTCACGGACCGACAAGGGTACACGCGACACTAATCCGACGGAAATAAACGGACCGACGAAAGCGGCGCCTTGCGGAAACAGCCTCACTTCATGGGCAGCGCGCGCGTAATCGAACGCCGGATGGCAGTCGAGGTGGAATCTCACATTGCCGGCCACTGTGCTCACCCGCCTGATAATTTGGTGATAGTTGGCCCGTTTGCCCTGCAGGGTGCGCGGCTCGATGGGCATAAAATCGGTGATCTCCGCGATGCCTTCATCACTGAAAAAGCGCGTGATCAGGACGTTGGTCTCGGGTAAATAGAGCTGCTTGCGCCGCGGCTCGCCGACAGGACTGATTTTAAAGTTGCCGCCCTTTTCGTCGTCGAGCAACGCGGCAAAAACGCTCGGCGAATCGAAGTTCGGCAGGCAGCACCAATCGATTGAGCCGTCGATGCCGACCAGCGCCACCGAATGCAGGTCTCCGATGATGCCGTAATCTTCAATCGGTTTGTAAGCCATTCCCGTTCCTGGATCGAGCCGATTGGAGCGCAGTCCGTTGAAGATATGCTTCGGGAGAGCTGCGCCGTTGAATTTAATCCTAGCACATCGATAAATGACCGCTAGCTAGCGCCGGGAACAATTTCCGCCGGCGCAACCATTCTTTCCGCAGCTTTCCGTCGTCGGGTGCCCCTCCGTCGAGCCAACTTAGGGCATGCTTTCGCCGGAAGTATCAATGATTCCGTAGCAACTGCCCGGCCGATTTATCGATGAGCCATAGAACCTGCCCATGACTAGGTTGGATGCACTGCGTGGGATACTCGAGCGACCGATATTCCCCTTCGAGCATCTTAGCCAGTAACTCCGCTTTGTCTGCACCGCTGGCCAAAAAAATTACGCACGCCGCGTTATTTAGCACCGGGAGGGTCATGGTAATTCGATAGTCCGGCGAGGCATCGCCTCGATGGGCCACGACGAGGCATTTTCGTTCTCGCAATGCCTTGGAGCCCGGAAATAGCGAAGCGATGTGGCCGTCTGCGCCCACATTCAACAAGACGAAATCAAAACGCGGCACCTGCTCCAGCTTAACGGCAGAAAACTTACGAAGCTGGCGCTCGTATTCAGCTGCTGCCTGGCGTGCACTGCACAGTTCGCCTCTGAAACGATGCACATTCTTGCTTGGTATCAGCAGTTTCGAAATCATCTGCTGGTACATCGAACCATAATTACTCTGCGGATGGTCCGGAGGCAGGTGCCGCTCGTCATTCCAAAAAAAAAAGTGAATGGATTGCCAGGAAAGTTGTCGGTGCAATCCGGGGTCACCCACCAACCCGGAATATACTCTTTGGCATGTCAATCCTCCGCATAATGCGACTGTGAACAGAGCGTTTTCGAGTATCGTTTGCTTCGCCCGATGGACAAACTGCAGCGCGCCGGCGAGACCGACATCATTTGGCGTCCCAAGCACGCGAATTTCGGAGGGATCATGCATCGATCAAGCAGTCCCCGTCGACGTCCTCAAAACTGAACCCGTTACAATTGTTTGATATCCGAAAAGTTTTTTCGTTTTGATCAAATCAGCGACCGGCGGCAGCACCATATCTTGCCAGGAGGAATCTCCGCGTTGAATGCGTGTGAGAACATCGGTCGTATGTATGGATAAGTAACGCTCATCGAATCGCCGGATTGGCTCGATCCGGCCAATCTCGATCAGCAAATCGCGCATGTGATTCCATGGCGGTTGAATGGGCGCAGTATCGGCGCTTCGGATGTTTCCGGAAATCGCATCTAGCGTCGGATAAACGTACATTTTGACTGACCGCTTGAAGAGGCGACCCATCGACTCAAGCACTCCGCCGGGCAAATCCGCGTAATATTTTTCTTCCGCTATTTCTCGGACCGCAGGCAAACCCACGGCAAGGCCGATCATCCGGTCGGTGTAGGCGGCCAGGTAATCGGTCAATTGATAGTATGGCTGGAAGCGCGAGATCAGAACATCGATCCCGAGGACAGCGAGGATGTCCGCTCTGGCCAAGAAATCGCTGTGATCGATGCCGCTTCCCGAGCGCAAGTTGCGCAGGGTCATCTCCGCAAGCACGACGGGCTCCGCCGAAGCGACGTCCGCCTCGTTCATGAATTCCTCTCTGGCCCGCTCGAGCAAATCCAAAGTGAGCTTGGTGGGAGGCCGGAAATTCCCCCGCTCCACGAGGATCGGTTTTTTGTAAAGCACCTCGGACGGTTGCACGACTTCGCCGGCCGAATTGATCATCGCCGCGCCCGTCAGCTCCTGTTCAACGAGCTGGAGACTCATAAGACGGTTGTCCACAGCCATGAACGCCGGCCCGGAGAATTTGACCATGTCGATCTCAACCCGCTCGCGGCCGAGATCATCCACCAACGAGCCGATCAGAGCGGCCGGTTCCTGGTGACTTCGCGATGCGGCAAAAATGAGGTTCACTCCCAAGACACCAAGCGCTTCCTGCTGGCGCGGCGCGGTCGGGTCGTTCAGATGCGCATGGATGATGATCTCGGAAGGCACCGCGCCCGGCTGAGTTTGAAAACGAATGCCGACCCAGCCACGGCCGTTTTCAGAGTGCTGATAGCTGCGAGTTGCCACCGTATCGGCGAAAACAAAAAAGTTCGTCCGTTCTCCCCGGCTCGGGCCGAGTCTCTCCAAAAGCTGCGCGTATTCATGATCCAGCATCGCTTCCAGCCGCTGCCGGCTGACGTAGTGCGAAGATGAGCCGTACAATGCGTTGCTGACCGTCATATCGTATGCGGAAATCGTCTTGGCCACGGTGCCTGCGGCTCCGCCCGCGTGGAAGAACCAACGCGCCACTTCCTGACCCGCGCCGATCTCCGCAAAAGTGCCGTACCATAACGGATCGAGATTGACGGCAAGCGCTTTTTGCTGAGTGGCGATGACCGGATCATCCATGGCCGGCCTCCCGCTTTCGATCGTGACACTCCATGGCATGAACGATAGTGTCGGCCACCGCATCGTCGCCGATTTTGGAATTGACCATGAGGTGGTACAGGGAATGGTTCGGCCACTGCTTTTCAAAATATTTTCGGATGAAAGCGGCGCGGTCTCGATCGACCGCTTGGACGAGATTCTCGGCTTCGCGGAGAGTCTTGCCGCTCTGTTGTTCTCGGCGAACTTTCTCGGCATAAGGCGCGTAAACAAAGACGTGGTAGGCGTCCCGGCGGTCCTGTAGAAAATACTGGGAGCCGCGTCCAACGATGACGCAGTTCCCCTCACTGGCCACTGCCCCAACCACCCGCTGGGTGATTGCTACGATTCGATCGGAATCGAGCAGCTTGAGGCGATGAAGATTCAGATTGGCCTCGAAGCTGCCGCGCAAAAATGACTTGAAAAGCCGGTAGTAGAGCGGATCCCTTCGTTCCTCGCGTTGTTCGATGGCGGCCAAATTGCACTCCGCGGCGCGCGCGATTTCCTGTGTCAGCAATTGATCCCAAAGCTTCCAGCCCAATCGCTCAGCAAGCTTTTTCGCGATGACCGGACCGCCGCTTCCGTATTCACGTTCTATAGTTAACACCCTGATCATAAGTGCCGTCGGGCTCGCGGGTGACTAACCCACCGCCATTTCGCCTCCAGCGCCCGGATCATTTTTTTTCAGGATAAAAGACAGTACGAACATGACCAGCGCAATAGCGGCAAGGGTCCAGAAGGTATCGATATAAGCAAGCGTCTGCGCTTGATGCTGCATGGCTCGAGAAATCCGTGCGTAAGCTTGCTGCTGTCCCTGATATCGACCCAAGCCCGCAGCCGAGAGATGTGCCGCAAGTGCCTTCACGCGGTCTTCGAACAACGGGTTCTCAGGACTGAGTTGGGCCACCAGATGTACCTGGTGAAACTGCGCCCGGCGCGCGATGAGCGTCGCCACCATGGATGTGCCCACGCTGGCGCCGATGTTGCGCATGAAGTTGATCATGCCAGCGACGGTACCGCTCTTCTCCTGGGGCATGCCGATATACGCCGCAAGCGTAATCGGCACGAACAGCAATCCTATGCCGAGCACCTGCACGATG
>JBLMXG010000128.1:0-5912 GCA_050257635.1 Chloroflexota bacterium | reverse complement strand
AGGCAAACCACGCCTGGCGACAGTGCTCGCCGTGGAAGGGGGCGACGAATCGCAAGTGCTGCGCTTGGCCGCCAGCCTCGAAAAAGCGAGCGAGCATCCGTTGGGTGCGGCGATTGTTGAGGGGGCGCAGGATCGGCATTTGTCGCTGGCTAAAGACCAGGGCTTTCGATCCGACACCGGGAAGGGAATCTTTGGTGTGGTGGAGGGAATGCGTGTTGCGCTCGGCAACCTTAAATTATTTGAAGAGTTAAAGATCTCTGCCGAGGCTTTGCGCCGACGAGCCGTGCAACTGCGCGCCGAAGGTTAGACAGTCGTATTTGTGGCAATCGAAAAGCAATTGGCGGGACTGATCGGCGTCGCCGATCCGATCAAGGAGTCGACCCACGAAGCGATTCGCTTGCTGCACCAGAGTGGTGTGCGGCTGGTTATGCTCACCGGAGATAACAGGACAACGGCAGAGGCGGTGGCGCGCGAGCTCGGCATCGATGAAGTCCATGCCGATATCCTGCCCGATCAGAAAGGCGAGATCGTCAAGCACTTGCAGGCGGAGGGCAGGATCGTCGCCATGGCGGGGGACGGCGTCAACGATGCGCCGGCGTTAGCCCAGGCGCAGGTTGGAATCGCTATGGGCACCGGAACCGATATCGCCATGGAGAGCGCCGGAGTCACACTTGTCAGGGGCGACTTGCGCGGTATCGCCAAGGCGCGCCGTCTCAGCCAGGGCACTATGCGAAATATCAGGGAGAATCTTTTCTTCGCCTTCTTTTATAATCTGCTCGGCGTGCCGCTGGCTGCCGGTATCCTTTATCCGCTTTTCGGTTTATTGCTCAGCCCGATGATCGCCAGTGCGGCGATGACTTTTAGCTCGGTTTCGGTGATTAGCAATGCGTTGCGGCTCAGTCGCCTGGAGCTTTAGTCGTTGCGGTGTTCAGTCATAGCAAATTCTTATGCTCAAACCGCCCAATTTGGTGGCAGCATCTGCTTAGGAATTGGCTGGCGATCGGCGCCAGGATCGGAGTCCGACGGCGGAATGTTGGGCCGCCAGGATGGGGCTAATTTCAATTGCAGCGCTAAATGTTTCCCTTTATCGAGCGATTGGAGTAATTAAGCTTTAGCAAGGGGTGGCTCGTGGCCTGCTTCTTGCGCGCTAAGTCGTCAATCAAAATAAAGATATGTCCATACTGAAAATCGAACACGTTTCGAAATTTTTTAAAGACGTGCGAGCGCTGGACGACGTCAGCTTGGAATTCGAAAAAGGAATCCTGTCGTTTCTCGGTCCCTCGGGCTGCGGTAAAACGACTTTGCTTCGCTCTATTGCCGGCCTCGAAGTACCCGACGCCGGATCGATCTCCATCGCCGATAAGGTTCAGACTTCCATCGAGCAGGGTATCTTGGTGCCGCCCTATTCGCGCGAGATTGGCTTCGTGTTTCAGAATTATGCGCTTTGGCCGCACATGACCGTTTTCAAGAACGTCGCCTTCGGGCTAAAACTGCGCAAAATAGCGGGTGGCGAAATTGAACGAAGAGTTTTGACCGCTTTGGAGCTGGTCGGTCTCAAAGGGCGCGAGCAGCGATATCCGTCGCAATTGAGCGGCGGACAGCAGCAGCGCGTCGCGCTCGCGCGCAGCCTGGCCCTCGAGCCGCGCTTGATCCTACTCGACGAACCGCTCAGTAATCTCGACGCCAAATTGCGCGAGGAGATGCGCGTCGAGCTCAAAAAGTTGATCAAGAAAGTCGGCATCAGCGCGCTCTACGTGACCCACGACCAGGAAGAGGCGTTTACGATCTCCGATGCGGTGGTGGTGATGGAGAGCGGCAAGATCCTCCAATACGGCGCGCCCGATGAAATCTATAACCGCCCGGCCCATCCGTTTGTGGCTTCGTTCGTCGGTCATTCGACCCTGGTCGACGGAAAAGTCGTGAGCGTCAGCGGGTCCAATTGCCTGGTCAATGTTCCCGATTTCAACGGCGCGAGCCTCGTCTCGCCCGCGCCGAAGAATGTTGCGGTCGGCGCCGCTTGTAAAGTGGTGATCCGCACAACTGAGGTTAAACTCAGCCACGAGAGCTTCCCTGAGGGGACAGACAACGTCGTTGAGGGCGTCATGACTAGCCGTGAATACCGCGGAGGATTGACGGATCACCGCGTCCAGATCGGCTCGAAAGAGTTGGTCGTGACATCGCACAAGTTCTGTCCGATGATTCGAGTCAACGGCGACGGCGGTAGGACCTTCGTGGCCATTGACCCCGCTGCTATCAGCTTGATCATGATCGCTGAATGATCGTGCGGTGGTGAAAAAGCACAGTTCCTGGGGAAAGGAGCGGGTCACGGCAAACGGAAGTTCACTTCGAATCGCAATGCGGCAAGGCACCCTGGTGCCGCTGATCGCCAGCGCAATCGCGGGGGCGGCAATCATCACGCCCGTCCTGGTGGTGCTGTGGCGCAGCCTAACCACCGGCAGGCTGGGATTTACTGTCGGTCTCAACCTGAACAACTATCTGCGCGTCTTTGGCGACAAAGACATTTTACCCATGCTCGCCAACTCGGTGTTTTACGCCGGCGGCGCAGCGTTATTGGGAACTTGCCTCGGAGCTTTGCTCGCCTGGATCGTCGCCCGAACCAACACGCCGGGAAAGGCGCTGGTCGAGCTGCTGCCGCTCTACCCGATTCTGATGCCACCGATCATGAAGAACATCGCTTGGATATTACTCCTCGCGCCTCGGTCGGGCATTCTGAATGGCATGCTGCAGCAATTTTTTGGCATCAATACTCCGGTATTCAACGCCTTTAGCATGGCGGGGATGATTTGGGTCTTCGGATTAGCCTGTGTGCCCTTAGGGTATCTGTTCTTGCTGCCGGTGTTTCTTTCCTTCGACCCGTCGCTGGAAGAAAGTGCCTATATCGCCGGCAGCAAACCGCTGCACACGATGTTCAAAATCACTTTTCCGCTGGCGGTGCCGGCTTTTTTTTCGGCGTTCGTGCTGAATTTTTTGCGCGGCCTGCGCTCTTTTGAAACGCCTGTGCTGCAGGGCACGCCGGCCAATATCAACGTTTTCGTGAGCCGCGTCTACGATTCTATGGCGCTGGAGTTCAACCCCGGGCTGGCGACGTCGTACAGCGTAGTCCTGGTTGTGCTGTCGGTGATCACACTGTATTTTTACGTGCGCGCGACACGCTTCTCCGAGCGCTATGCCACGATCACCGGCAAGGGTTACAGGGTCAAGGTGATCGACATCGGGCCGTGGAAGTACGTCACCTTCGTGACCGTGTTCATCTATTTTTTGGTCGGCATTCTGATTCCTTTTGTCGTCTTGATTGTAGTGTCGATGATTCCCTACTTCGACTACGACACGTTCATGAGCTTCCCGTCCAACGCGGTCTTGACGAATTACCGTACGGTTATTCACCATCCGAGCTTCGTCACCGGATTTTATAATTCCCTTGTCTTATCGGTTTCGATCGCCTTGATCACTGTGCTCGCCGGTATCGTGATGGCCTTTACCATTCACCGGACCCGAGCCGCGGGGACCAAGCTGTTTGAATTCATCGGCACGCTGCCGCTGGCGTTTCCCCCCTTGGTGCTCTCGGTGGGTTTGGTGATCATCTTCCTCGGCACGCCGCTTTACAATAGTCTTTTGGCCCTGGGAGTGGGACTATTCGTCGCCTATTTCCCCTATGCCTTTCGCAACGCCTCCGGCGCCATGGTCAATATTCACAAAGAGTTAGACGAGGCAGCCTGGGTGCACGGCGCGCGCTGGCGTCACGTGTTTTTCAAGATTACGATGCCGATCCTCAAGCCATCCGTGGGCGGCGCGCTTTTTTATATCTTCATTGAGGCGATTCGTAACGTCGATGTCGCGGTCTTGCTGACCTCGCCCGGTAAGGAGTATGGTCCGGTAACGCTATTTGAATACTTTCGGCTCGGTCAATGGGCGGAAGCCGCCGCCGGCGGTGTGATTTATTTAATTGTCTTGATCGTTGCGGTATCGGTGGCGAAATTTGCGTTCAAAATGAAGTTCAGTCTGTGACGGAACGTCTAAACGGGAAATCTAAACACATGGAGGGATGCATGCTAAGTAGAGCGACGGAAGTGATTGCGGTTGGACTGGCCGTGGGGATCGTTTTTGCTGGAGTGGCGGGCGCGGCGGAAAAGGCGTCGAAGGATGCCAAAGCCGCGGCGCAAAAAGTCGCTCCCAGCCAGGTGAAAAAGGCGGCTACCGGCGCCGGCGCGACCGCGGCGGCGGCGAAGGCTTTCGCTAAAGTCAGTGCCGAACTCTACCCCAAGGCCAAGCAGGAAGGAAATTTGATCATTTATTCGGTCTGGGATGTGGAGCATCTAAAAGTGATTACCGAAGCCTTTATGAAGCGCTATCCCGGCATCAAAGCGACCTATTGGCAGGCTAGAAATCCCGAGATCATCACCCGCGCGCTGACCGAGTTCCAGGGCGGTCAGGCGAGCTTCGATATCGTGCTTTCAGACAACGCGCCACCGGTCATCCGCGCCGCAGGTGGTATCATGAGCTATGACACAGTGCAGCGCGATGTCCTATATTTGCATGATCCGACCATGGCGACTGTGAGCCTGCAAATCCAGGCGCTGGCTTACAACACCAAGAAATTGAAGCCCGCCGATTTACCGAAAAGCTGGGAGGATGTCGCCAATCCAAAATATAAAGGCATGGTCGCGCTCGATGATCCTATGCGCGCCGGGCCGCTCAGTTCGATGCTCTCGGGATTGAAGACCCAGTGGAACGACGAGGCGCGCTTCACCAGATTTGTCAAGGGACTCAAGGCTCTCAACGTGCCGGTGCACAAGAGCACCAGCGCCATGTTCCGATTGGTTATTTCCGGCGAATACGCGCTCTGCATGCCGGCCCTGCTTCACGATGTCATCGAAGAAGTGCATAAGGGAACACCGATTAGCTACGTAAAGACAATTTCGCCAGTAGTTTTTCCGCGCCAGGCGGCGGTCTATGCCAAGGCACCGGACCCCAACGCGGCCAAGCTCTTCGCCGAGTGGATGATTTCGGAGGAGGGCCAAAAAACCATCGATTCGGTGGGCCGCGAGTCATCGCGCAAAGATTTCAAATCGCACACCTCGATCGAAGCGGCTTTCGGCAAGGGTGCCAAACCGCTTCCAGTTACGGATAAGCTTTTCCTCGAAGACCCGAAAAAGTGGCTCGACGTGAACGTCAAGCCGATCTGGGAAGGTTAACTAGAATCGGGTCGGTTAATCGGCTGTTCCCGGGGGCAGAGTTCGTTATGGCTCTGCCCCTTTTTATTGGCCTGCACCTTTGGATGAATTCTCGAACGTTGATCAGCCAGAGTTACATTTCCGGCGGAGATTGTAGAAAAGTCCAAATTGCTATGCTAGTTTTAGCGAACCTTAGGAGCGTTGGGCATCACATAGGATCGATTCGATGGCCAATGCATGCCTCTCCGGTTAGCGAGCCGGATGCAAAGAAATCGGACCGTACGGAGAGATGGCCGAGTGGTCTAAGGCGCACGCCTGCTAAGCGTGTGTACCCCAAAAGGGTACCGAGGGTTCAAATCCCTCTCTCTCCGCCATTCGTGCGTTCGCATGGCAAAGTTATCGCCTCAGAGTGCAGATTTCCGGTCAGCGCGAAGCTGTAATCTTAGAGGTCGGCAAGCGCCCGTAGCTCAATTGGACAGAGCACCAGACTACGGATCTGGGGGTTGGGGGTTCGACTCCCTCCGGGCGCGCCAGATAATTCAATAGCTTACCTATTCCCAGTCTAGTCTTCTGTCGAATTGTTTCCATTTTTGTTTCCACTTGCCCGAGTTTCTTTGTCTCTAAGCAACCCCGGCCGTTGCTTCCTGTTGGGTTGCTTCCCCGGGTTTGATTCGATGGTCATCCAGCCGATCAACCGCTTGTCGATTACCGCCGGGCACG
>JBLMXG010000127.1:0-3798 GCA_050257635.1 Chloroflexota bacterium | reverse complement strand
CCATCCTGAATTCCTCCATCAATCCTCCTCCTTGTCCCACTCATCGTGAGCCTAAGGAGGGTTAGATTTTCAAATGGCGCAACGAACCTTCCCTGGGTTAGATTATACACGGCGCAATACGAAAAATGGCAATGACGGCCGCCGCGAAGTATAATAGAGTATAATATAAGACGTTTTTAACAAATCCGGTGAGCATTTAGCATGGACGAGATCGCTCAGTCGCGCCACGTGGCAGTCCCTCCAGATAACGAACAGCAGTCAGACGCTGTGGAGGCGCTCTACACGCCGCAAGGCGTGTGGCGTGGCGGAGTCGGGGGCTGGCAAATCATGTTTCAGGAACTGGCCGAATGCCGCCGCCTCATTTGGTTGCTCATCCTGCGCGATATTTCGGTACGCTACCGCCAGTCGATTCTCGGCTACGTCTGGGCGGTCGTGCCGCAAACTGCCACGGTGGCGGTGTTTGCGTTTCTTCACTCTTCGCGAGTCCTGCCGATCGGCGGAACCAAAATTCCTTACATCGCCTATTCGCTTTGGGGGATCAGCGTGTGGCAGCTCTTTGCAGGATGTCTCGCGAACTGCGCCAACAGTTTGACCGCTTCTGGCTCGTTGGTGACGAAAATCAATTTTCCGCGCGAAGCTTTGGTGATCGCAGCGTTGGGCCAGCCCGCTTTCGATTTCGTCGTGCGGCTAGTTCCGGTCGTCGGCGTGTTTATGTGGTCCGGTGTTTTGCCGTCATGGCAAAGCTTGTTCATGCCTCTGCTGCTGGCGCCCATCGTGCTCTTGGCGCTCGGCTTGGGATTTGTGCTGTCGATTGCCAACCTGGTGATTCGCGACACGGCCAACGCGCTTGGAACAGTGCTGACCATTGGTATGTTTCTCACGCCCGTGCTCTATCCGCCGCCGGTTCGCTGGCCATTCTATTTGATCAATCTTTGCAATCCGTTGAGCCCGCTGCTGGCGGCGAGCCAGGACCTCGTCACCGAGGGTTTTCTGACCCAGCCGGAAACGTTTGCCGCGGCCTGCATTTTTTCCACGGCATTGTTCCTTGCTGGTTGGCGCGCCTTCCGGATCACCATCCTGCGCGTGCTTGGGTACGCCTAGGTCGATTATCCGTCATGTCCGCCGATACGATCATTCGCATAGACGGGGTGAGCAAGAAGTTTTGCCGCTCGTTGAAACGCACGATGCTTTACGGCGTGAGGGACGTTGCCTGTGACATATTGGGGCTGACGCGGCATCTGACCTGTTTACGCCAAGATGAGTTTTGGGCCATAAATGACGTTTCGTTTGAAGTGAAACGCGGTGAGTGCGTTGGTCTGATCGGCCCGAACGGCGCCGGTAAAAGCACGTTGTTAAAGCTGATCAACGGCGTCACCTTGCCTGATCAGGGCTCCATTCGAATCAGCGGACGCATCGGCGCTCTCTTGGAGTTGGGCGCCGGCTTTCATCCGATGCTTACCGGCCGGGAAAATATTCACCTGAGCTGTGCGATCCTGGGACTCAACAAGGACGAGATGGCGAAAAAGTTCGATTCTATCGTGGAATTTTCTGGGCTCGAAGAATTCATTGATATGCCGGTGAAGCAATACTCTTCCGGGATGTATGTGCGGCTGGGTTTCGCGGTGGCCGTGAGCATCGACCCAGATATTCTGATCATCGACGAATCCATGGCGGTGGGAGACGCAGTGTTCAGAAAACGTTGTCTGGACCAAATCGACGCTTTTATCCAGGCCGGGAAAACTATCATCGTTGTGACTCACAACCTCCAGGAGATCGAGAAAATCACCCAGCGGATGCTGCTGCTCGATCACGGCATTATTCGCGCCACTGGCCGGCCGGGCGAAGTCATCGCGAGCTACATGAATTTGCTAAATACCAGGATTCTGCGGCGGGAAGAATTTGGCTTGGCGAGCGGCGAACCTGTGGTCGAGATCATGGAAGTGGAACTACGAGGCAGCGACGGCGCGCCGAAGACCTATTTTCGCAGCCATGACGAGCTCCGGGTGATGATCGGTTTCAAAGCCCATCGGCCGATCCTAAATCCGGTTTTTCGCGTGCAAATCTTTCGGAGCGATGGGTTGTTCTGCCACGGCATGAACACCGAGCGGCACGGCCTCGAATGCGGCAAGATCTGCGGGGAAGGAAAAATTATGTTGCGCTATCCCGACCTCTGCCTGCTCGGCGGCGACTATTGGGTGCGCGTTGCCGTGTTGTCCTCCCAATACGATGAATTGCCGATTCATCAGATGGCCACTTCCATCGGCATCCATTTGGAAAGCGGGATGATCGACGGGTCCGGAGTCTTCGCCATGCCCTGCGAGTGGATCACCGCCGCTTAGCTCTCGTCGGCTCGCTCGAGGAACTGAAAAAGCTCCTGATAGACGGCGCGTTTGTTCAAATGAGCATTCGCAAAAACGAGCGCCGACCGCGACAGGGCCTGTCGGGCTTGCGGATCGGTCATGAGCCGGACAACGGCGCTGGCAAAGCTCTCATCGTCTTCCGCTATGAATGCGCTTGGCTCGGCGTCGTGAGGCAGGCCCTCGATCCCTTTGCGTGTCGTGACAAGCGGCTTGCCTCGATTTAGTGCTTCAATCGTTTTGATTTTTAATCCGGTGCCGATCCAAGCCGGATTGATCACCACGGTGGCCTCCGCGTATTCTTGATCGAGATTTTCCTTGTGTCCAAGAAATTTGACGCTGTTGAATCGCTGGCCGCCAAATGCTCGATAAATGTGGCCGCAGACATGTAGACTTGCGCCCGGAATCTGTCGGAGAACTTCCGGCCATGTGCCATGAAGGAAGCGGCGCAGTCCGTCAATATTGGCGCCGTTGTAGCCGCCGACGTAAAGGAGGCGCCCGTCCACAGGACGGGACGGTGCGCTGGCTGGAAAATATCCCGACGAACCGACGGTTAGCACCCGTAGCCGCGGGCACATTCCCCTTATGATATTCGCTTCGGCGGATTGAATGGCGATTACCGCGTCGAACCGTTCGAAGATTCGCCGCTCTTCGTCCCGGGTGATCTTTAGCGGAAACACCATGCCGCGAGCGGTGAACTCCTCGACGCGCTTGTATTGAATGTCATGAGTGTCGAGGAGCCGGATAATTCCATTCTTCAGGTTGTCGATGGACCGGTGCAGCCAGATGTACTCGACAATGACGGCATCCCATCTAAATCTCGCCTGCAGCTCCGCGACAAACTCGCTCAGTCCGTTGGGGTAACGCTGCCAATAGTCAATCACGAGTGGCGACAGGGGGCGACCGAGCAGGCGGCCGGCGATGGTTTCCATCGGCGGCAGGCCGATGGTATTGCCGGCGCGATCGAGATACCTGACCGCGCGCCGCAGCCCGTTTCGAAGCCGCGTTCTCAAACCCATCCCGCTGTAGACATGCAAGACGTCCACGTGCGAACGGCAAATTTTTTTGAACCTTCGCTCCACCAGTCCACACAGCACCAGGTGTACGTACCAGCCTCGCTCTCTCAAAACGCTGATCAATTCGGCGATGCGCTGATTGTCGCCGGATCGCGTTGGATACGGGACTGTATCGCAGATAATTGCGATTCGTTGGCTGGATTGAGTCTCGGGTGAGATCGGGGAGGCGGTCATAGACCGTTCGCGTCAGCCAGTGACTTTCGGGTTAGCGCGCCGCGCCGACCCGTCTGAGTGCGCGTGACCCTTGCGGACGCGATTCGACTTCGTGGAAAATCGTGTCGAGGTCCGGCGGTTGTGCTATTATTCGCGTAAATCAGAATATTGCCTCATATAACACAATTGAGCCTGATCTTGAATCCAAGAAG
>JBLMXG010000126.1:0-3985 GCA_050257635.1 Chloroflexota bacterium | reverse complement strand
TGCAGTGGGTGTGGAGCTCGACGGGGATGCCGCCGGCGTTTTTGAAGATGATCGGCACCAGCGTTTGCATGCGCTCGGGGGTCAAGAGTCCTCCCGGGTCTTTGAGACAGAGACGGTAGGGGTTGAGTGAGGCGGCCTGGCGGGTGCGCTCGGCATAGTAGTCGTCGGTGTGCTTGGGCGAGACCGAGTAGATAAGATTCAAAATGACCCGCAGACCCACGGCGTGAGCGGCCCCGACTCTGAACTTCCAACTTTCATAATCGTTCCATTCATCCGACGTGCGCGCTTCCCGCACGCCGTACCTCGCCATACAGCGCAAAAACATTTGGTACATGCACGGGGGATTGTACTCGAAACTGTTAACCGGCCCTGCGATCACGCGCAGCGGCGTCTTGGTGATTTTCCCGGTTATGAGCCGCACGCGCTCCCATGGATCTTCCTTGAGCTCGCGCACCGTCTTTTTGAGATGCGAACCGGCAATCAGCTCGATACCTTCGTATCCCGCCTGATCCAGATTTTTTGCGATGGGCAGCATCATCGCCGTGGTCATGTTCTCGGCCCACAAGCTCTGATGGCCGTCGCGGATGGTTGTATCTACGAAATGAATCGTCTCCATGTCCCTCCCATGAAAAGCAACTACCAAAATTCATAATACATAAAGTCGAGCCATGGCAAGGCGGAAAAAACATTGACAGACGAGGGGGACGGTGAAAAGATTGACGCGCTCGGGAAGGACCGTTTCGCCCCTGCGGACAACACCAACGTTGAGACAAAAGAGGAGGAACACTCATGTACACGACAGCACGCTTAGCCATAGCGAGTTTGATTCTAGCGCTCGCCCCGGCGCCGCAGTGGGCCGCGGCTGCAGAACCCCGAACCGTGGCAATCGCGACCAACGCCGCCGGTCAAACCGGTTACATCGCCGCATTGATCGAGGATAAAGGCATCTCCAAGGCTCATGGCCTGAAGATCAACAATATGATGATGGACTTCACCGAAGCGGCCAATGCCCTAAAACTGGGACGAGCCATTGCGAGCACGATGCAGCCCAGCACCGCGGTGAACTTGAGGAAGGGCGGCACCGATGTGCGTATTTTGGCGGCGCAGATCTGGTCCGGCAACGCCTTTCTCGTGCGCAAAGATGCACCCTACAAAAAGCTTGCGGATCTAAAAGGGAAAAAGATCGGCAACTTCGCCCGCACAACCGGAGCGTATTTCTTCTCTGCAGTCATTGCCAAGGAAAGCGGGCTCGACATCGAAAAGGATTTTCAGAGTATTCCGGTGGAGACCGGTGCTCTAATGGCATTGCTGGAGCGCGGCGATGTCGAGGCGATTAACCTCATGGAACCTCATGTAACGAGAATGCTGCTTTCCGGTAAATATCGCGTGCTGGTGGATTTCGATAGCGAGTTGCAGAGAATCTTCGGCGCCCAGCCACTGAAAACGGGCGTGGCTGTGCTGAAGGAGACTGCCGACAAGCAGCCTGAGCTGGTCAAAGCGATTCGCGCCGCCTATATCGACGGGATCAAAGTTATCAAGAGCGGCCAGGATAAGGATTTCTTTCAATCCCATGCCAAGGAGCACTTTGGCTTGAGCACACCCGAAGAGGTCGCGGCGGGGATGAAGCGAAACCGTGAAAATTTTGCCGATGCTTGGGGCGATAAATTCTTCGAATCCCAAAATAAGATGCTGCAACAGGGAATGGCTCTGGGCTTGCTGCCCAGTGCCGGTAACTTAAACGACTTGTGGATTAGATAGGCTCCGATTCAATACCCAAGGATCCAACGCCTTCTGATGAGCGGCCGTGCACGGCCGGCGGTTCAGCGGTAACCTTCCGCTTGCATGCCGAACAGGCGAGCGTAAATACCTTCCCGGCGCAGCAGCTCATCGTGGCTGCCCGTCTCCGCGATGCGGCCTTCCTCAATCACGACGATGCGGTCGGCCATGCGCACGGTGGAAAAGCGATGTGAGATCAAGATCGCCATTTTTCCTTCCGTAAGTTTTTGAAACTGGCGAAAAATTTCGTACTCGGTTTGAGCATCTACCGATGCGGTAGGCTCATCCAAAACCAGAATCTCCGCATTGCGCATGAAGGCGCGGGCTAAAGCGATCTTTTGCCATTGCCCCATAGAAAGTTCATGTCCGGCGTGAAACCAGCGCCCGAGCATCGTCTCATATCCATCCGGCAGATCTTCGATGATTGCGTGAGCTCCGCTCTTGCGCGCCGACTCGACAATCCGCTCGAAGCTGTCCAGCGCTTCGATCTGGCCGAAGCCAATATTTTCTTTGGCCGGCAAGTGATAGCGCACAAAGTCCTGAAAGATAACGCCGATCCGCTGGCGCAACTGAAGGGGATCGAGCGCGCGAATGTCAACACCGTCGATCGATATCGTTCCTTCCGTGGGATCGTAAAGGCGGCTCAAAAGTTTAATCAGCGTGGTTTTGCCGGCGCCGTTGTGCCCGACCAAAGCGATTTTTTCACCGGCGCCGATAGTAAGATTGATGTCGCGCAGGGCCCATTCGCCGCTTTCCGGATAACGAAATCCAACGCCGCGAAATTCAATGCCGCGGCGCAGCGGAGCAGCCGGGCGCTGGGACGGAGCGGCGACCGCCATTTGAGTCTCCAGGCTGAGGAAGTCGAAGAAGTTGGCCATGAACAGGTTGTTCTCGTAAATGGAGCCGACCGCCGACAGGATCGATTGAAACGTCGATTGGCCCTGACGGAAAATACTTAAATAAAGCGTCATGTCGCCGAGCGAGATTTTGCCTTGCAGCGTGTGCCATACGATCCATGCGTAAGAGCCGTAAAATCCCAAAGTGGCAATGAGACCCAAGCCGAAACCGACGATCGCCCGCCTGAGCGCCAGCGATTTGTCTTCTTGAAAGAACTTTTCGAACAGCGTCACATAGCGCGTGAGTAACGTGTCGCCGAGATTGAAGAGCTTGATTTCTTTCGCCGCGGAGTCTTCGGTAAGCAGGCGCGCGAGGTAGTTGATTTGCCGCGTTTCGGGCGCCCGGCGGGTCAGCAGTCTGAACCCTTGTTCCGAGAACCGCGTCTCGGCAATGAACGCGGGGATGCTCGTGAGCAAGAGGATGACCACTAGCCAGGGACTGAAGCGCAGCAGGAGCGCGGCAAACGAAATCAAGGTGATGGTGCTCTGCACGATCTGGAAAGTATCGTTGATCAAATCGACCGGCTTGTAGCCGCCCTCGCGGCGCGCATTCTGCAAACGGTCATAAAAATCCGGGTGTTCAAAAAAAGCCAGGTCCAAGGTCAAAGCCTTGCGAATGATATCGGCGCGAATGCGATTGGCGAGCTGAAGCTGAATCAACTGTTGGATCAGCCGGCGCGCCTGATTGAGCGCGGTGCTGAGCAAAAAAAGTCCGAGTTCGATGAGCAGATAGACAAAAACAATCCTGATCCGCTCGGGATCGGCGCCGCCCCGAATCGCGGCAACTACGCCATCGACGATCAGCTTTCCCACCCATGCCTGGCTCGCCGGCAACAGCGCTCCACCCAGCGTCAGCAAGCCTAAGCCGACGGTGGCGCCGCGGTTGGTTTGCCATACGAGCCGCACAGCCTGCGGCGTATGGGCGAAGGAGCCACGGAGTTCCTTGCACTTCTGCAGTAAAAAAGCCATCGAGATTGCCTCCTCAACGCGATCGCGTCATCAGCATCCTGGCGCCGGGCCCGCGCGCTTCGAATGGCGGCCAGGCGATGGTCTTTAGCATAACACGGCGCAAGGTGCTTTTCTGAGGTCCGTGCTGCTATGATTAAAAACGGCGGCTTGCGCAAATTTCCGCCACTCACAATTTCATGCAACGCTGGTTACAAAATAGCGCGGAGCCCCCTCTCTCAACTCTTCCCCGCAAGCGGGGGAGATGTAAGACGGGGTCCTTTCGACTTTGACCGTTGGGCTGCGGCGCCGCGGTCGGTTTGCGCGTCAAAAATGTGTTTTTCTTTTTTGGTTGCGACTCAGCCGCG
>JBLMXG010000125.1:0-6683 GCA_050257635.1 Chloroflexota bacterium | reverse complement strand
TGCATCTTGCGCGGCGTCAGCCCCTGCTCGAAGGAGTAATCGATGATGGTGTCCAGCATCGCCCGGTTCGCATTGACGCCGAAGGGGAACGGATCGTCGCCGATCATCTCGCGGGTCATCGCCGCGTACTCCGGGCCGAAGAAAAGCGCCGTCGGGATGCGCTCGAGCATCTTTTCCCGGGCGAGCGCCTTGGCCTTGACGAATCCGGTGTAGAGATTGAAAGCTACCCAGGGATATTTTTTGTAAATATCGCCGCGGACGATATAGGTGTGGTTGACCGGAAGAAAGCCGTGCTGTTTGTAGAACCGGGCGCCCTCCGCCATGCGGTCGGGGAAAAGCAGCTGAGTTTTGCTCCAGTCGCCGCTGCCGGTGATCCGGCTCGAGCGATCGAGAGCGTTGGCCTGGAGCGCGAACGGGCTCGAGACATGGGCGACGTCGAGCTCGTTGGCTAGCAATGACGAGGCGAGGCTCTTGTTCGGCGGGACGCGGCTGAACGAGATACCCTCGGGCGGTTTGAAGCCGGTGGCGCCGCCGTGGCTCATCTCTTCGCTTCGCTCCATGTACCAGTGGATCTTATACTGCGAGACGCCGAAATCATGCTCGAGAATGCCGCGAATCCACAACGCCGCCGTCTGTTGATACTCCGCCACGCCCAATTTCTTTCCGGCCAAATCCTCGGGTTTAGTAATGCCCGAGTCTACGTGATATGAGAGTTCGGTTTGAAACAGACGGCGGCTTGGAAACACGGGCAGCGCGATCATGTCATGGCCGTGCGCCTTGGCAATCAAATACGACGACATGGACATTTCCGCAACCTCGAACTCGCCGAACTTGAGCTGGCGCCAGAAGGTTTCGGCCGGGTGAGAGTAGGTTGGAATCAGCTCGATGCCTTCCGCTTTGACCGTGCCGTTCATCAGCGGCTCGACCCGCTCGTTGAACGCGGAGATGAATCCTAGCGTGAGCTGGGCCATCGCTCAGTAGCCCGCCACCGACCAGATATCGTACAGCAATTCCATGCGGCGAAAATTATGCTTGCGTGTCAATTCTTGCAGATGCGGCGCATGGAGGTAACGCACGGCGATTTCTTCCGCTAAGCTTCCATGTTCCTCATCCGCCTCCGAGTGAACGGTGAAAAAGCGCACATCGTCGGGTTTCATGTTGTACTTTTGGATGAAGCCGTTGCCGAGGGCGGCGGCGGCGGGACCGAAAGTTCCTTCGGCGCCGATTTGGATCGACATGACGACAAACCACGGCAGGGTGTGAATAATCAGCTCGACATAATAGAGGTGCGCCGCCGTTGCTGGGAGAAGCTCGGCATTTTCCAGTTGTTGCTTCGTTAGACCAATGGATTCGGCGAAGCGGATCGCGAGCTCGTTGTGCCCGGCGCTGCCGGTGTCCAAGCCGCGGGTCTCTTCCTCGACAACACCCCAGAGCTTTTGCGCGATCTCGGGATCGCTGCAAGCCAGATAGCGCAGCATCGCGATGCGCGGCACCGCGGCGCGAAACTGATAATCTTGAATCGTCCAGGCGCGAATCTGATCCATGGTCGCGGTGCCATTGCATACCGCTTTCAGAAATGGATGCTTGATGCGGATTTTCGGAAACGCCTGGATGTCCTTCTTGAGCTGTGTGACAAATTCTGCGGACGTCATGTTTCGACTCTCCTTTTAGAATGCCTCAAAAAAATTCGGAGTGTTTGAATAGCGGCGTATTGTTATTCCCATCACTCCAACACTCCATTACTCCAATTTGGTTTTAGCTCCCTGGAGCCGGCTGACGAAGTACTCCCAGCCGCGCAGCGGAAAACGCTGATCTTCGTTGTACACTTTCAACTCATCCGCGGTGAGATATTTTGGCGCACCATGGAGCAGCGCCAGGTGATTCCACTCGCCGAGCATGGCCAGCCTTGTGGTGCGCTCGATCACCTGCTCAATGCTCTCGCCGACCACGGCATCGCCGTGGGCGCGCATCAAAACCGCCGGGCCCTTGCCGAGGGCGGCGGCGAGCTCGTTGCCGCGCTCCACCGTGCGCACCAATCCGACGCCCTCGTAGACCGGCGGGCCGTCGGCGGAGAGAAACTTCCCGTAGTGGTGCATCGGTTTTAGCTTGATCGGCAGCACGCTGAAGATCGTGCTCCACTTCGAGTGAGTGTGGGCGACGCTTGCAATCTCCGGGCGCGCTTTCAGAATGCACGAATGGATCGGCCACTCGTTGGGTGGTGTCTTGGCGCCGTCGAGGTAGTTGCCGTCGAGATCCTGCATAATCAGCCGGTCGCGGGTAACGCAACCCGGACTCACGTTGGCAATGGTGATGAACGCATCGGCGTTCGGCACGCGCACGCTGATATGGCCATAGCCGTCGGTCACGCCCTCGTGATCGAGGATGTGACAGGCGGTCAGCAACTTGTCCGTCAATTCCTTGAGCTCGGGCGAGTCGATTTTCGGCACGTCCTTTTGGACCGGCATGAACGCTCCTTGCAACAATAAACTTTAGCTAAGAATCCTTCGTGTCGCGAATCTATTAGTCGCTCGCGAGGCTGTCAAGCCGGGCGCCGTTCGCGAATTCGGCTCAAATAATATTCCCATGGGCGCGCGGGAAACGCCGGATCGGAGGAGAAGGTTGCCAACTCTTCGGCGCTCATGTAGAGCGGCTCGCCATGGGCGACTGCCATATGCGCGAGCTGACCGAGAAAGGCGAGCTGGATGGTGCGCTGAATCGTCTGTTCGATTCCGGTGCCCACTACCGCGTCGCCATGAGCGCGCAGCAAGACCGCGTTGCTGTCTTTCAGCGTCGCGGCCAACGCGTCGCCGCGCTCGACGGTGCCGATGAGGCCGGCGGCCGGATATACCGGCGGTCCTTCGGCAGGAAGAAACTTGGCGTACATGTGGATCGGCCGAAGGCCGCCCCTGATCACGCTGAACAGCGCGCTCCAACGAGAGTGCGTGTGGCAAACACTCATGACTTCCGGACGCGCGCGCAGGATACGGGCATGGATCGGCCATTCGTAGGGGGAGGCGTTGTCGCCGCCGAGATAACGGCCGTCGAGATCGAGCATGACGATACGCTCTAGCGTCGCGCAGCCGGGACTGACGCCGGCGATGGTGATAAACGCGTCAGTTCCCGGTATGCGCGCGCTCACGTGGCCGAAACTATCGGTGATGCCTTCGCGATCGAGAATGTGGCAGCCGTCAACCAGTTTTTGCTTGAGCTCCCTGAGCTCACTCGAATCGAAACCGGGAATGTCGGATCTAGGGATCGCCATATTTACTCCTTACCGAAACGGATCGTTGCCCCGGTTCTATTGACCGACCGACAAACTGTCAAGCATGATCAGCAGGTTTGGATGGGTCGATAAGTTGGAGATGGATTCGACCAACGGGCATGTCGTTGAAACACACGCAATGCGATGGTCGGCGCCAAGATGCCGGGCGCTGATTTGACAATAGCTTCGATTTAGGTCACGAATGAGGCGATCATTTTTAACTCGCCCAAAATCGTCTAAGGATGATTGCTACGCCGTTTCCTTCGCCTGTCGCTCTCGTCAGCCACTCGGATACGCCCTGTGCAGCCGTTGAGAGCATCCAATCGTTTCTGAGCTGGGAGCGCAGCGCCGTGCTGGCAATCCGCTACGTGATCGAAGGAGCGATCGGGCAGGTGCGGATTCCAGCGTATCAGTCGGCGCGCAGGGCAGATGGTTTGTGGCGACACACCTGCTTCGAAGCCTTTATCGGTGCGAAGAACGATGCTGAATACTATGAGTTTAACCTCTCTCCCTCGGGCGACTGGGCCGTCTATGGGTTCCGCAACTATCGCGACGGCGGGCTGATCGAAGACAGCACGCTCGAACCGACAGTGTCCGTGCGCCGCGAGGAGCGAGCCTTAGAGCTTCGTACTAAGATTTGCTTGGATCGCTTACCGGGCTTGCAACTCGACGTCTGCTTGTGGGTAGGACTTGCCGCAGTGATCGAGGACAACGACGGACGGCTTTCGTACTGGGCGCTCAAGCATGTGCCCGGGAAACCCGATTTCCATCATTCCGACACTTTTGTCTTGGAGATCATACCTCCGGTGGCCGGCGCCGGCGCTATCGCTTAAACTGCCAAGCCATGAAGTTCGGCATCGACCGTCTGCTCGAGGATCCGGCTTTGCGAAAACCGCTGGCAGGAAAGCGGATCGCGTTGCTCGCTCATCCCGCGTCGGTAACCCGTGACTTGGTTCACACCCTCGATGCCCTGGCCGCTTTTGGGGATATCCAACTCGTTGCCGCTTTCGGACCGCAGCACGGGATGCGCGGCGACAAACAGGACAATATGAACGAGTCGCCGGATTTTCTTGATCCGGCGCACGGAATCCCTGTGTTCAGCCTTTACGGAGAACTGCGCCGCCCGACGGCGGAGATGATGGAACACTTCGACGTGATGCTCGTTGATTTACAGGACGTAGGCTGCCGCATTTACACGTTCATCACGACGCTGCGCTACGTTCTCGAAGCCGCTGCGCAATACAAGAAAACCGTCTGGGTTCTCGACCGGCCCAATCCCGCCGGGCGTCCGGTGGAAGGATTGCGGCTTCGCCCGGGATGGGAGAGCTTCGTCGGCGCGGGGGCGCTGCCGATGCGGCACGGACTCGCGCTCGGCGAGCTGGCGCAGTGGTTCGTGAAAACGCTTCGCCTCGACGTGGAATGCGAAGTGATCACGATGCAAGGCTGGAATCCGTCGAGCGCGCCCGGGTACGGCTGGCCGCTCGGCGAGCGAAGTTGGGTAAATCCCAGCCCGAACGCGGCAAATTTATCGATGGCGCGCTGCTACGCCGGCACCGTGATGCTCGAAGGTACGACGCTCTCCGAAGGCCGCGGCACGACGCGCCCGCTGGAGCTTTTCGGTGCCCCCGATCTCAATCCGCGTGACTTGCTCGCCAAAATGGCCGCGCTCGCCCCCGAATGGCTGCGCGGTTGCCGCTTGCGTCAATGCTGGTTCGAGCCGACATTTCACAAGCACGCGGGCAAGCTCTGCGCGGGAATTCAAATCCATGTCGACGATCCGGTCTACGATCACGAAAACTTCAAGCCCTGGCGCCTGATCGCTTTAGCGCTCAAGGCGCTGCGGATTCTGCGTCCGGATTACGATCTCTGGCGCAACTTCCCATACGAGTATGAAACGAATCGTTTAGCCATCGATCTGATCAATGGCAGCGAGTTGCTCCGCCAATGGGTCGATGATCCTGCGGCTTTACCGGCTGATCTGGACGCCTCGGCGACGGCGGATGAGAAATCCTGGCGTGAAGAAAGAGATGCGGTCCTTCTCTATCGGTAAAAAACAAGGTTGGCTCGCTGGGCCGAGGGATTATTATCTCACGCTCTAAAGAGACCCGGCGCGCCAGATCAAACCGAAAAACATTCTTATCGAATTCCTAATCCTAGGAAGTGGCGCCGCCAATTCTCCCAGAAATTGGAAAGACTTGGGTTGACGTGGATTATTTTCCAGGAATACCCGCACTCTTTCCTTGGCATTTTCTTTGCTCCTTTATCCTTCAAATACTTTCACGATTCGGTTAGGAGAAGGAGGCAGGAATGTTCACGGATAAGATTGAATTAAAAGACTTCGACAAAATGGATCCCGAGTATAAAGAGCTCTTGGGCCACGTGCTGACGATCCAGGCGGACTGTGAGATCGGCGGCCCGCATCTGTATGTGGAAAAAATGCTGCCGGCGGCGCCAACCAAAATGGATCAACTGATCGTAGCGCGCACCGCCGCCGAGGAAATCGACCACTTCAGAAAAATTGCCCGGATCGCGGGCGACATCGGCGTTGACGTTTCTTTTGTCTTGAGCCAGCCGAACGAGAAGCGCTTTGTCGATGCTTTCCGCGGCGTGATCAACACCTGGGAAGACAATGCTGTGTTCGGATTCCTGATCGACCGCGTCGGTCGTTATCAGTTGGAAGAGTTCTACGATTGCAGCTATCTGCCGCTGCAGCGGATTCTGCCCGACATCGTAACCGAGGAGCTGGGGCACATCGAATACGGCTACAATAAGACGTTGGAGCTAATTCAGTCCGGTGACGAGGGCAAAGAAAAAGCCCAGCGGGCGGTAGATTTCTGGTACGTCCGCGCCTTGGACATGTTCGGTAGGGCCGCTTCGAAGCGGTCCGAGCGCTATCGTTACTGGGGTCTCAAGCGCCGCACCAACGAGCAAGCGCGCCAGGACTATCAAAACGAGGTCAACCCGATATTGCTCAAGATCGGACTCAAGGTTCCCGATCCGCTGAAAGGACGCCGCTACGTTTAAATTACGGAGGGAGCCGTCATGCCACAAGTAGCACCGAATACAGAAAAGTTAGACGAGCATCTCTTGGAAGTCGTGCGCGCGCTGCACGGCGCGGTCAAGCAGGGCGTGTCTCACGCCAAGGAACCCAAGGTGATGGATCAAGCGATCAAGGATTGTAAAGAGATCCTCGATGTCATCATGGAAGGCAAGGTCAAGGAGTGGCTGAACTGAATAGTTGCCGCTAAGTTGGTGAATAGGCCGCTAGATTTCGATTCCTAACTTTCGTCAAACGAAGTGTCCTAGTCGCTCGCGATATATTGTTTAGGACAAGGCGCTCATCGACGGGCGACGAGGGCATTTACCGTCAAGCCGACCATGGGGTATTGGGCTGCGTTGTTTTTGCCTGACACATCCTGTT
>JBLMXG010000124.1:0-19796 GCA_050257635.1 Chloroflexota bacterium | reverse complement strand
CAGGGCGTCTTCACCGAAGTGGACGAAGGCAATCGGCTCAAACGAGCGGGAATCGGCTTCGGAAGCGGTGCCACGAGCATGGATTTGCAAGTTGGTATCAGCGATTTGGCAAGCTCAGATCCCCGCGCAGCGTTCGCGGTGTTCGGAACCGCAAAAGATCCGAGCCGGATCCCGGGGGCGGCGGTCACGCGAAATCCCTATGTGGCGGCGGTGAAGTTCGTGTTGCAGAAAAATGCCACCGAACGGGATATCAAGCAAACCGCCGAGCAGATCGCCGAGCAAATCTTCAAATACGAACAGCAGATCAAGAGCACACAGGGGATAACGCCTTGACCGCAATTTCAACTTGAACAAAGGTTGTCGGCTGGCGAGGCTCTTCCAGAAGAGTGAAAAAAGGATGTTGCCGTCTCGCTTTTTCAAAAAACGAAACAGGTTTCGGCGAGCGTCACTTGAGCTTTCGACAAAGGTTCCTTCAACGCTGCGAAACCGATCGAGTCAAAAACCTTTCTCCAAACACCACTCGGCGATTTCAATGCGGCGCGCGAACCATACTTTCGGAAAGCCTTTGGCGTAGCGAATGAACTCGTCGACGATTTTGGTTCGGAACGGCACGCCGGAGACGAACGGATGCAGGTTGAACGCGAAAAACTTCGGCGCGCCTTGCTCGCCCTCCCAATAAAGATAATCGAACTGGTCCTTCATAATCTGCAAGAGATCCCTCGGCGTCCGCCCTGCGCCGTAAGTCGAGTAGTCGTTGCAGCCGGGCACGTTGTAAGGCACCACCACGACTTTTTTCCCCTTTGACTCGATTGTGTAGGGATTGTCCGAGTTCAACGGGTCGGCCCACCAGACGAACCCCGCTTCCGCGACTAGATCGAGGGTATTCGGTGTCGAGGCATGGCCCGGTGAAAGGTAGCCGGTGGGCTTCTGTCCCAGAACTTTTTCGAAGGCCGCGACGGTTTTTTGAATCGATTCGCGCTCCTGCTCGCGCGTGAACATGAAAGAATACTCATGCTCGTAGCATTCCGACGAGAATTCATGTCCCTCGGCCTTGAACTGCTTGCACTCCTCGGCGAACTGCTCGACCTTGAGACCGTTCATCAAGAAGGTGACCTTCAGGCCGTGGCGGTGGAACATATCCATGATGCGCCAGATGCCGACCCGGTCGCCGTATTCTCGTTCCGTGACCGCTGCCATGTTTTGCTTGAACACCGCGTTGGCCGGAGGAATCGTGTGCGTACCGTGGCGCTGCAAGGACTCGCGCGTCGCGAAGTTTTTCGGCCACACTTCCCATGGAACGATGAAAGTGACGCAAATTGCGGCGCGGTCCGGCCATTCAATGATTTTCGGTCGCGGCATAAAATCCTCCGTCGGCAGGCTGGTGAGAAAACCCTTTCAGGTTTATTCAACAGGTTCAAGACCAGCGGTTTGTGTCTTCAAACCATCGACAACAATGCGCCTATGTTGACTTTGTCAAAGCGTGCTCCACATTTTTCCCGGCGAGCCGCTCGGGGAGAGATGAGCAATATCGAGGCCAGCTGCGCCCCACTCGCTCATAAATCAGGATACGTAGCTTTGCCGCCCCCTCGTCGTTCTTAGAAGTCGGAGAAAGTCTAGTGAAAATTCCCACACTGTAGAACAAGGCGGTCTCACAAGCAGAGAGTTAACCCCTAGCCGCTGCTCTTACTGCGCGGTCTCATTGGCGCAGTGACAGTCGGCCCGTAAATTGCTTATACATCAATGATCAAGACATCAAATATTCTGCCGGATGAGCTTCTTGTCTTTGCGAGGTTGAAATGAAGCTGCTTTTCTTGACTCCGCCCATGGATAACTGGGCGCGCTGGGGAGACAAACATGTGGCGTGCAATCCCTTGCATGCGCAGCTGGCGGCCTATGTTCATCGTGAAGAAAGCGCAGAGGTCTCGGTTCTAGACTGCCGCGCTCTGGCGCTTGATGTTGCGGCCATGCTTGACCGCATCAAACAAGCCGCTCCAGACGCGATCTTTCTGGGCACTCGTCTCGTCACCGACGGCGGTGCGACACCGCTCGTCCGCTTCATTGAAACGATGGCGCTGTTGAAGGAACATTTCCCGCAGGTCGTGACGATTTTAGGAGGACTCGGCGTCTCGTCGATGGCGAACGAGATCCTGAGCTTATCCGAGCAGGTCGATTATGTCCTGCTCGGTGAGACGGAGGCCACACTGGTGGAACTCTTAGGTGAGCTGAAGCGCGAGCAGCCCCGAGTCGCAGAGATTAGTGGAATCGCTTACCGGTGCGGTTCACGAATCGGTTTGACGCCCGCCCGCCCTCTGATTTCCAACCTGGACGAATTGCCCATGCCGGCTTTCGATCTTTTTCCGATGGATCGGTATGTCGGGTTTTCGAGGATCGAGCATTACAACGAGGCGGTGACCAGCCGCGGCTGTGAGGGCGCGTGCAGTTTCTGCTACGAGTGGGGACTGATCGATCCGCGCCGTAGCGGGGATTTTTTTATCCACAGAACTCGCAGCGGGAAACTGGTGGCCGACGAAATGGAGCTGCTTGACACAACCTACGGCGTCAAAGCTCTTAACTTCCTGGATGACGACTTCAACTCGGAGCGGCGGAAAATGTTGGAGCTGTTGGATGAGCTCGAAAAGCGGCATCTCGATATTCAATGGTTCTTCATGGGAAGGGCGCATAATCTCATCCGCGACGCCGATCTGATTCCGAGGATGAGAAAGGCCGGTTGTTTCCAGGTGCTTTTCGGCATCGAAGCGGGCACCGATGAAGAGCTCGCCCATATTCACAAGAGCAAAGAGCGCTATACCATTGCTGACTTGAAAGAATTGGTCCGATTGCTCCGGCGTAACGATATCGCCACGGTTGGTACCTACCTGAGCGGTTTCTGGGAGGACGACGCAGAAAAGATCAGGCACCGCTTCAGGGTTGTTGATGAGATCGATCCCGACAGCGGCGTCTTGATGCTCTTGACGCCCTTGCCGGGATCGCCGGTATGGCGGCAAGCGATCAGGGCAGAGCGCATCGAGAATCTCGATCTGCAGAATTGGGACGCTTTACATTCGATCATGCCCACCCGTTATCTCTCGCGCGAGGAACTGGGAAAGCTCTCGGCGTGGGCGAATCGGGAATTTTACAGCAAACCCGAGAGAATCGAACGCATCTGCAATGGCTACACTTCGCCCTATGTCAGGATGAAGTTCGAAACGTACCAAGCGGCCGCGCATTTGATCGACCGATAAATAGCAAGCCGACGGCGCCTCACGGCTATCGGAGGCCGAGCGCCGTTGCGCCGGCTTGTTAATGATCGACCGTTCGCTCCAGATCGGCGGCAATTTTTAGATATTTCTCATGCGCTCCTGGTCCCATCTCTTCGGCCTCGTGCTGAGCGAAGTCGGCCGCGAGCTGTTTTTGGTCCGCCTCCGGAATCACCTCGTCCGCCATGCGAAAAAGCACATCGTCTTCCTTTTGGATATGCTCGCGCAGCAAACGGCAGTAGGCCTGCGCGCTGCTGAGCAGACTTGCTTTGCCGGCGTCGTTGTTGCTCTCGATCAACGAGATCGCTGCAAGCATGGCGCGCACGTAGGATCTTCCTTCCTCATGTTCCATCAACATCGTGCCAATGGGCCCCCCTTCCTCGGGAATCCCATGTTCCGCCAGGGCAGGGAACAGCATGCGCTCCTCCTTGACGTGATGGCACTGATCCGCGAAGTGGCGGATAAAATCAAGCGCCTTCTTCCAAGGCTCCAGCTCGCTCACCGGTCCCTGCGCGAGCTTCTCCAATGCACCGAGCACGCGTTCGATGATTCGATGCTCATCGCTGAGAATTTGCGTCGGTTTCTCGGCCTGATGGCTGCAAGCATATCCATGCGAGATCGTCGGTTCCATAGGGTTTCTCCTTCTTTGACTTTTCACTGAAACCTAATTCGAAACTCTCTCCCGCCTGCGATCTGTGGCTTGAAGTGACGCTGTCGAGCGCCGCGCTTGCCAAGCCGCAGGCTGATAAGCGCAGTAGGGATCGCTGTTCATCGGGTCGCCGGTGATTGCGTAAGCTCGCGCGCGGCTGCCGCCGCAGATCGATTTGAATTCACACAAGCCGCACTTTCCCTTGATCTGGGAATAATCGCGCATGCGCCGAAACAACGGCGCATCGCGGTAGATGTCCGGCAACGCGGCTAAGCGAACGTTGCCGCCGACCAGGTTGAGAAACCCGCTCGGCTGCGCGTCGCCGCGATGGGAAATAAAAACTATGCCCTTGCCGTCGTTTACACCCAGCGGCGCGCGAACGATGCGTGTCGCTTGCGTGGAGGACGCCAGGTCGGTGGGCGTCCAATGGCGGGCACTAGCGTCGGTCAGCAGATCTTCGGCTCGCATACCCAATTCCGTGGCTCTTCTTTGCAGCAAAACCCTCCGGTAGTGGTAGCCCTCGCGCGGTGTGACATCGAACGGTGCGGACTTGGTGAGATCGTAGAGCCAGTGAAACAACGACTCGAACTGGCGGGCGTTGAGATTGAGGCGGCGCACTTCCGGGCGTGCCGCCCGGCCCACCGCGATCAGAAGAAAAAGCGCCCAGAGCTTGATGCCGCGTTGGGCGATCATCTCGGCAATCGTCGGCAGATCATCCAGCACATGGCGGGTGACGGTCGTGTGAATTTGCGTTTCGAGTCCGGCTTCTCGACACCAATCAAGGATTTGGAGGGTGCGGTTGAAGGATCCGGTGACGCCGCGGAAGCCATCGTGGGTCGCCGGGTTCTTTCCATCCAAGCTGAGCGCCAGGCGCGCCAAGCCGGCATCGGCAAAACGGCGCACCGCGGTGCGGTCGATGAGCGGTGTCGCTGACGGTGTCATCGCCACACGGAGACCTTGCTCGCGGGCGTAGGCAATGAGATCAAAGATATCCGGCCGCTTCGCTGGGTCCCCGCCGGTCAATACAAAAATGGGATAGGGCTGGCCGAATGCCTTGAGACTCTGAATCAGTCGTTGCGCTTCCGCAAAGGTCAACTCTTGCGGGTCGCGTCGGGAATTCGCTTCAGCACGGCAATGCACGCAGGCGAGGTCACAGGCGCGCGTTGTCTCCCACACCACCGTAAAAGGCCGTTGACTAAAATCCATTTCATCACTTTTCTTGCTTGCTTCCAGCATTCTTCGACTCACGCAGTCTGAGCCTTAAAAATTCAAGGATGCCGATATGCTTTGCCGAGTCGTGAACCATCGTGCGGCAGAGCACTCCGAACAAGTCATGGCCCAGCCCACCGCTGACTTTGCTCAGCCTCTCATATTCCTCGATGCCGTTGCGCTCGACTTCAAGAAAGCGCTCCAGCATGGTTTGCAGCGCTGCATTTGTAGGGGCGGCAACTTTTTTTCGTTGCGGGACTTTGTCCAGCCGCGTCCACGTTAGATCGTTTTTCAGCCTCGAGATCATACGGTCGATGATTTGATGGTGCCGCTCCTCGTCCGCGATGATCAAGCCGAGCAGAAAGCGCACCGCCGGATCATCGCTTTCGCCGGCCATCTTCTGGTACAACTTCAGCCACTCGGCCTCGTCGCTCTCGTGGCTTTTAAACTCACTGATCAGATGCTGCGCGGCGGAGAACTCGGGCGACTCGGGGATTCCCCACATTGCATCTTCGGCCCTGTGGCTGGCGATCGCCTTGATCGAACGGGAACGTGAATTTCGCGTCATGGCAGTTCTCCTTTCAAGGCGAAGCTAGTTGGCGAACAAAACAGAAAAAAGCAAGGCATATGCCATCGCCAATAAACTTGCAGATGAATCGAGAGCTTTGACGCAGTGTCTCGACAGGTTCGAGAGGAATCGGCAGCGCCTCAAAAGGATGAAAAGGTTACATTCATGTCGGGGCGAAGAAAGCCCAAGAGAGGGTTTTCATTTGTCATCGGTCTCGCTGGAAAACTTGCTATGCCGTTCTCACCGGTGAGAATTGTTTTCTAGTGTTTTCCGATTATTGAGAACATTTAACTGAGAACTGCCACAATCATTCGAAAACTGGTGGCACTCATATTGCGAAATCTCCGGTCAAAACGATGTAACGGGGTGTTTCATGACAACTGTCGAGCATCTGGTTTCTCGGTACCGCGAGCCTCTTGAGAACTCTCCACTCGAGCTTGCCGCAGAGTGGAAGAAAGCTCATCCTGAAAAAAAACTGGTCGGTTGCTATCCCGTTTACACTCCCGTCGAACTCATCCATGCCGCTGGCATGCTGCCCGTCGGCGTCATCGGCGCTGGCAACCGCCTGGAGATCGCCCACGCCGATTCACGTTTCCAATCCTTCGTCTGTTCCATTGTCAAGAGCACGTTGGAGTTGGGTCTCACCGAGAAACTCAAGTTTCTCGACGGCATCGTTTTTCACTCGATCTGCGACCCCGCGCGCAATCTCGGCAGCGTTTTTAAGCGAAACTTTCCCGATCTGATGGTGGAGTACATCCATTTTCCCCAGAACATGACGTCGCCCCACACCGTGGACTACTTGACGGCAGAGTACAAACGGTTGGGCACGAGCTACGAAATATTGTCAGGGAAAAAGATCACCGACGAAGCCTTGAGGAAAAGCATCGCGCTGTATAACGAACAACGCCGCCTAGTTCGCGAACTTTACTCGATCCGCAGAGAAACGCCGCAGAATCTTTCTACCGTCGAGTGCTATGTCCTGACGCGCGTCGGCACGCTGCTGCCGCCGGAGGAACACATCGCCATTCTGCGCGAAGCGCTCCAGGAACTGCGCCAGCGCAACGAAAAGCCCAAGGACCGGATCAGAGTCGTGCTCGAAGGCTCTTTCTGCGAGCAGCCGCCGATCGAGCTGCTCGAAGGGCTGGAGGCCGCCGGCTGCTACATTTTGGACGACGATTTTCTGGTCGGTTGGCGCTGGTTTTCCGAAGACATCTCGACCGACGGCGATCCGCTGCGTAACATCGCCGCCGCTTACATCAACCAGAGCGTGTATTCGGGCGTGAAACACGACACGCGCGAGCCCAAATCCAAACATCTCGTCGATAAATTCAAGGACACCCGCGCCGACGCGGTACTGATCCTCGCTGCGAAATTCTGCGAGCCCGCGCTGTTCGACTACGCGCTCTATAAACGCGCGCTGGAGAAAGAGGGCATTCCTCACCTCTGCCTCGAATTCGAGGAAAAAATGTGGATCTTCGATAAAGCGCGCACCGAGGTCGAGACCTTCGTCGAGTCAATGCTCTTCGATTAGGAGAAATTTATGGCCGAAACAGCTGTAGCCGAAAAAACTCAGTATCAGGGTCAGATGCATCTGCTGCAAAAAGAGTTGATGGGACGATACTTCGAGCGCGTCACCCGAGCAGCGGAAAAGGGCGAGGGCAAAGCTGTCTACATGCTGATCAGCGGCAACCCGGTGGAATTGATTCAAGCGTTCGACCTGATCCCGGTTTATCCGGAGATCGATGCCCTGCAACTGGCGGCCAAAAAGAGCGCACTGCCGTTTATCCAGAAGGCCGAGGAACTCGGCTACTCGATGGACAACTGCGCCTATGTGAAGGCGGATGTGGGCTTGTTTCTCGGCGATCGAAAGACGCCCTTCGCAACGATTCCGCTGCCGTCATTGATTCTCTGCAACTACGTGGGCTGCAATGTCTACCTCCAGTGGTTCGAGCACCTGGCCGAGTACTGCGATGGGCAGCTTTACAATCTCGACATACCTTTCTTGCGCGACCCATCCGGACAACCGAGCCCGGAGGACGTCGCTTACGTCGTGCGTCAACTCGAAGAGGTGATCGAGATCTGCGAGAAAATCACGGGAAAGAAGCTCGACTATGCGCGGCTCAAAGAGATCGTCCGCCGCTCGAGCGAAACCGGCGAAATGTGGTCGCGCATCAAGGGGCTGACCAAAAACACTCCGTCTCCCTTCGACGCCTATTTCGACTCGGTGACCATGATGGCGCCACTCTATTGTCTGAGGGGAACCGAAGAGGGCGTGAGATTTTTTGAAACCGCGCTCAAAGAAATGGAAGAAAAAGTGCGGCTGGGAACCGGGCCGTTACCTGAGGAGCGTTTCCGTTTCATCATCGAAGGACCGCCGCCCTGGCCATACCTGCGGACATTTAGAGATATGTTTTCCAAATGGGGTGCGGTGGCGGTGGCCTCCACCTACTCCACGGTTGGCGGCTTGTGGGAATTCGGCTTCCGGCATGATCCCGATCACCCCTTGGAATCCATTGCCCAGCATATGCTCCAGTGGAACGTCACCAACCGTAACTTCTTGCAGCGCTACCAGCAGATTCGCCGTTATGTCGAAGAATGGCATGCCGACGCTCTGGTGATTCACTCGGTCAAAAGCTGCCGGCTATTTTCCGCGGGCCAGGGCGACATGCGGGAATATTTCACCAAAGAACTGAACGTTCCAACTCTCTTGATCGAATCGGATATAGAAGATCCGCGTTATTTTTCCGAAGCCCAGCTCAAAAACCGCATCGACGCGTTCTTCGAATCGTTGGAACACAAGAAAATGGTCCGTACCGGCGCGGAGGCAGGAGGCGCAGCATGATTTACGCCGCAGGCATAGATGTCGGCTCAACCCAGACTAAAGGCATCATCCTCAACGAAAAATTTAAGATCATCGCTCGAGCCTTGACGGACACCGGCGCTTACGTTACCAGGGCAGCCGAAAGGTGCTTCGTCGAAGCGCTACAAAAATCCGGTGTCAAACGAGAAGATGTCGCTTACGTAGTGGGCACCGGTTACGGCCGCTACAAAGTGACCTTCGGCGACGCCCAAATCACCGAGATCAGCTGCCATGCGCGCGGCGCGAGTTATCTTTTCCCCAACACCCGCACGGTGATCGACATGGGCGGCCAGGATGCCAAGGGCATCAAGATCGGCATCGACGGCGACGTCAAGGACTTCGTCATGAACGACAAGTGCGCCGCAGGCACCGGAAGATTCCTTGCCAGCGCCGCCGAGGCTCTGGGCATGGGCCTGGGCGATATCGGCGAGACTTCTCTCAAAGCGCGAAATCCCGTGCGCCTCACCACCGTCTGCACGGTCTTTGTCGAGTCGGACATCATGTCCTATCTGGCTCAGGGTAAGAAGACCGAAGACATCCTCGGCGGCGTGCACAGCGCTATCGCCGCGCGGACTATTTCACTGGTGCGGCGTGTTGGCATCGAACCCGAAGTCACTTTCACTGGCGGCGTGTCGCTCAACATCGGCATGGTGCGCGCGCTCGAAGAAAAACTCGGCATGAAGCTCAACGTGAGTCCGGATTCTCATTTCGTCGGCGCCCTGGGCGCGAGCATCTTCGCCCTGGAACGCGCAACGAAGGCAACAGGCAACAGGATTTTAGGAGAGGCTAATGCCTAATGCCTCGTGCCTATTACCCAATTTCAAGGAGGCATCATGACATTTGTCGCTGGCATCGACATGGGCGCCAAATCATCCAAGGCGGTAGTCATGGATGGGGAAAAGCGCATCTGTGGCAAGGCGAGCGTGAAAACGCGGCCGGATTTTCATGCGGTTGCCAAAGAGGTGTTGGACTTAGCCCTTCAGCGGGCGGGGCTCAAAGAGAATGACCTGAACTATATCGCCACCACCGGCTTCGGCCGCTACAACGTTCCTTTCCGCGATGTTCAGATCACCGACATCACCTGCGTTGGGCGGGGCGCGGTATTTCTTTTTCCCAAGACCCGCTGCGTGCTCGACATCGGGGCACAAAGCACCCGGGCGCTCAGAGTCAGCGACACCGGCAAGGTGCGTGAGTTCCGCACCAACGACAAATGCGCGGCGGGCGCCGGCGGCTTTATCGAGCGCGCCTGCAAATATCTCGAGGTCGGCATCGAGCAAGTCGGCGATCTCTCGCTCCATGCGCAGAAGCCGCAGACTATCAGCAGCGTGTGCGCCGTCTTGGCCGAATCGGAGATTATCAATCACGTTTCCACCGGCGAGACCGTCGAAAATATTCTGCGTGGTGTGCACAACTCGCTGGCATCCCGGGCGCTCGCCCTGCTCAAGCGCGCCGGCCTGGAAGACGAGGTCACATTCGTCGGCGGCGTGGCGCGGCAAAAAGGCATGGTGAAGGCGCTGGAGGAAACGCTCAAAAGAAAGGTCAACGTGAGCGAGGAGCCCGAGCTGGTCGGCGCTTTGGGCGCGGCGCTGCTCGCCTTACGCCGGCTGGAAAGACTGCGTGCCGAGAAAACCCATAACGCCGAGGAAGCGAGGGTCGCATAATGGAACTTCAAGGAAGGATCGCTTTGATCTCAGGCGGCGGTGGAGGCATCGGACGAGCGGTAGCCCTGGCTGTGGCCCGTGCCGGCGCAAAAATCGCGATCGCGGACATCGCCAAGGAAAACGCCGAGAAAGTCAGCGCCGAAGTCAAAGCTCTCGGCGTGGATGCGATGGCTTGCCCCGTCGATCTGACCAAGAAAGCCGATGTCGACCGCATGGTGAGCGAGGTGGTCGCCCGCTTCGGTCAGATCGATATTCTGGTCAACTGCCAAGGATGGGATCGCCTGGAGCCTTTCGTGGAAAGCAACGAAGAGACCTGGGAGAAGTTGCTAGCAATCAATTTCAAGTCCGTGCTTTACACGGCCAAAGCGGTTTTGCCGCAGATGATCTCTCATGGCGGCGGAAAGATCGTCAACATCGCCTCCGATGCCGGCCGGGTCGGCTCCAGTTGGGAAGCGGTATACGCCGGCGCCAAGGGCGCGGTCATCGCGTTCTCGAAGACCGTCGCGCGCGAGGTCGCGCGCTATAAGGTCAACGTCAATGTCGTGTGCCCGGGCCTTACCGAGACGCCGTTGCTGCAAGCCGTGCGCAGCCAGTCGGAGCAGACGGCGAAGATTATCGAAGCGGTAACCAAAGCCACACCCTTTCGCCGGCCGGCGAAACCGGAAGAGATTGCCGCAGCGGTGCTGTTCTTTACTTCCCCCGCGGCGGAGTTTATCACCGGACAGACCCTGAGCGTCAGCGGCGGCCTAACGATGGTGTAAAACAATGGATAATGGAGAATTGAAAATTGCAGCCGGAAAACGCGAAATTCGGGTGATTTAATTCTCTATTCTCAATTCTCCATTATCAATTATTCATGTGAATTTGAGGTAACCATGCGCAACGACATCAAAGCCATCGACTTCATGTACTACGTGGCGACTCCGGAATTCATCGCCAAGTGGAACGAGGCGAAAAAGGGCGAGCTGATCTGCCGGATGGAAAAGGCAATCGGCGGTTTGCCCCAATACGACAGCATCGAGGCGATGATCGCCAAGATGGACGAGGCGGGAGTGGAGAAAGTGTTCATCACCCAGTGCAAGATGTGGTCGTACCGCAACAAGTGGATGTATATGGACACGACCCTGGATGAAGTCGCTCAATACACCAAACGCCATCCGAACCGCTTTGTCGGCCTGGCGAGCTACAACCCCTTTCGCATCAAGGAGTCGTTGCAGGAGCTGGAGCAGGCGGTCAAAGAGTATGGCTTCAAGGGGGTCTATATTCACATCTACGGTTTCGACATCCCGCTGCACGACGCCAAAATGTATCCGCTCTACGCCAAATGCGTGGAGCTCAACGTGCCGGTGTCTATGCAGGTGGGCCATGTACTCGAAGCGATGCCCAGCGAACATGCCCGGCCGATTTACCTGGATCGCATCGCCAGCGATTTTCCCGACCTCAAAATCATCGGCGCTCACACCGGCTGGCCCTGGGTCGAGGAGCTGATCTCAGTCTGCTACAAGTGGGACAACGTTTACTTCGGGGTGGACGCTTGGATGCCCAAATATTTGAAGCCGGAGATCATCCACTACATCAACAGCCGCATGGGACAGGATCGTTGCCTATGGGGAACCAATGGCCTGCCGTGGAAAGAAAGCCTCGATCAGTGGGAAGAGATGGGACTGAAAGAGACCACCAAAAAAAAGCTCTTGCACGACAACGCCGCGGAGCTGTTCAACCTGAGCTGACGAGAAAGGAGGAAGGCCATGATGTGCAGATTTTTATCCGCCGATTTCGAGCTCTCCGTGAGATGTCCGGTCGATCAACGCGATCATAGCGTTCGATTGCAAGCCTACCCGCAGCTGCGCGGCCATGCGCTGGATGTGCTGGCCTGCGATGGACGGCTTTTAAAGGAGCGGCCGAGCTGTAATAAAGCCTGCCGTGATTTGCTGGAAGCGGGTCGGTACTGGCAAAACGTCTATCCGAACCAAGCGGTCTTCGGGCGGTGCCAATGATGGTGGTTCGCGCGCGATAGGTTTCAAACGAGGAAGCAATGTATCAAACTCTAGCGATTCACGAGGACGGCGCAGTTGCCACGATCCGATTGAACCGGCCGGAAAAGAAAAATTCTTTCAACGCGCAGATGCGCCAGGAAATGGCACAGCTGCTGCGCGATGTCGCTGCCAAAACAGCCATACGAGCGGTCATCATCACCGGCAGCGACGAAATCTTCTGCGCCGGCGCCGACATCGTCGAGATGGGCGGTCCCGCCAGCGCCGAATCTTCCTATCACCATGCGCGGGAGTTTCAAATTCTTTTCGACCAAGTGGAATCGCTGCCTCAGCCGGTGATCGCGGCGATCTCCGGATACGCCCTCGGCGGCGGTTGCGAATTGGCTTTGGCCGCCGATTTTCGCATCGCTTCTGAGACCGCCCGCTTCGGGCTGCCCGAAATCAAGATCGGCGCTTTTCCCGGCGGCGGCGGCACGCAAAGGCTGGCGCGTTTGGTCGGCAGCGCGAAGGCAAAAGAATTGATTCTCAGCGGCGATCCGATCACCGCCCAAGAAGCGCTGGCCGCGGGTCTGGTGATGAAAGTCGCATCGAAGGAAAATTATTTGACGGAAGCCAACAGCCTCGCCGCCAAACTGGCAGCCCTGCCGCGTCTCGCGCTGCAAGCTTCGAAGATGCTGATCAATCGCAGCTTGGATGTCGACCTGGCGACCGGGCTTGAATTTGAGGCGCGCACTTTCGCCGCCATCGCGCACAGCCATGATCTTGCTGAGGGAACGAAAGCGTTTTTGGAGAAGCGCAAGCCGAATTTCACCGGTGACTAACCCATGAAGGATCTGGTGGGCAAAACCGTTCTGGTCACGGGAGCGAGCCGCGGCATCGGCAAAGCGATCGCGCGGGCATTTGCGGCCGAGAAAAGTCGGGTCGTGATCACCGGCAGAACGGCCACCGCCCTTGATCGAGTCGCCGCAGAAATCAGCGATCGCAACGGCGAAATGATCGCCGTCGCCTGCGATGTAACGGAAAAAATCCAGGTAGAAACATTGCAACGCCAAATCGAAAATCGATTCGGCGCGGTGCAAATCCTGGTGAACAACGTGGGCATCGCGCCGGCAGCGGATTTTCTCGAGATGCAAGACAGTCTTTGGGAAGAAGTCATGCGCGTCAATCTGAACGCCGCCTACAACTGCTGCAAAGTTTTTTTGCGGGCCATGGTCGGCGCGCGATGGGGCCGGATTATCAATATCGCTTCGACGGTCGCGCGGGTTGCCTACCCGCAGATTGCCGCCTATGCCACCTCCAAACACGCCCTTCTTGGCTTGACGCGCTCTCTGGCCATGGAGACCGCGAGGTCGGGGGTAACTGTGAACGCGGTATGCCCCGGCTACGTCGACAGCGAATTGACCCGCGATAACGCGCGGCGTTTGGCGGAAAAACGCGGCCAGTCCCTCGAGGAAGCTCTCGACCGGCTCGCCGCGAGCTGCCCGCAACGGCGCCTAATCGAACCGGAAGAAGTTGCGTACGCGACCTTGATGCTCGCGTCGGATCGCGCTAGAGGAATTACCGGCCAGGCCATCCAAGTCGACGGCGGCGCGGTGATGGCCTGAATCAAAAGGCTAATTGCGAGGAGAGACACCTGATGAGCTATACAAGTTTTGCTTTTGAGAACAACGAAGGCGTTGCCACGATACGCCTCAACGACCCCGAGAGACTCAATGCGCTGACCTTCCAGACTTATAACGAGTTGGAAAAAATCACAGCGGAATTGGCGCACAACGCCGCGGTCAAGGTCGTCGTGCTCACCGGGACCGGCAAAGGTTTTTGTTCCGGCGGTCGGGTCGACGACATCATCGGGCCGTTGCTCAAGATGAAAGGCGACGAGCTATATAAATTCACCCGCATGACCTGCAACGTCGTCAAGAACATGCGCAATTTAAAAAAGCCGATCATCGCCGCAGTCAACGGCATCGCGGCGGGCGCCGGCGCGATGCTCATGCTCGCTTCAGACCTGCGCATCTTCTCGGACAAAGCGCGGGCGGCTTTTCTCTTCGTCAAGGTCGGGCTGTCGGGCGCGGACATGGGCGCGCTGTATTTGCTGCCGAGAATCGTCGGCCTCGGCAAAGCCACCGAGCTGGTTTACTTCGGCGATACCATCGATGCCCAGGAAGCCCATCGCATCGGCTTGGCCAACCGCGTCGTGCCGGGCGACACTTTGATGGACGAAGCTTACAAGTGGGCGAACCGTTTGAAGGACGGACCTCTATACGCGCTCGGCGTGACCAAAGAGCTTCTAGAATACGAAGCCAACGTCAACTTGGAGACTGCGTTGGAGATGGAAGCCGCAGCCCAGGCGAGGTGCATGGAAACGCCGGATTTCGTCGAGGGCTATAACGCGTTCGTCGAAAAAAGACCGTTGCGGTTTAACCGTTCCTAAGCATGCAGCCGGAGGGAAATGATGAACAAGGACATCTACGTGAGGAATATGGAAAAAAGCGATCTCGCTGCGATTGTCGACATGGAAGAAAGACAAACCGGCGTCGCCCGACCCAATTACTGGGAAAAAAGGATCGAGATGTCGGAGGCGATTCGCCCCCACTGGGCGTCTCTCGTTGCCGAGATCGATAACCGCGTGGTCGGCTTTGTCTTGGGCCGCGCCGGTGAGCTTGAATTCGGCCTGCCTGGCACCGTTGCCTGGATCGAGATGATCGGCGTGGACCCGGCCTTTCGCCGCCGCGGCGTCGCCCAAGCGATGGTGGAAAAATTCGCCGAGTCCGCCGAAGATCACGGCATCCGGACGATCTTCACGCTGATCACCAGCAACCAGGCCGAGATGCAGCAGTTTTTCAGCCGGCTCGGCTTCGTCCAGGGCAAGATGCTGCATTATCAAAAAGAAATTTCTAGTTAAGAGAAGCCGTTGAGCATGGACTTTCGGCGCGACGAGCAGGCCCGCGAACTGCGCGAAAAACTCGAGGCGTGGAAACGCCGCAATCCGCTCGACGATGATCAGGACCGGGACGCTCTCGAACAGACGGCCTGCCGAATCGCGCGGCAGCTTGGCCAGGACGGCTTCATGGCCTACGCAATCCCGAAGCCCTACGGCGGCGTCCGCGCCGCCGTCCAAGCACGCGATCTTTGCGCGATCCGCGAGGAGCTAGCGTCCCATGCCGCTTTAGCCGACGTGATGTTCGGCGTGCAGGCGCTGGGAAGTTATCCGATCGTCATTGCCGGAAGCGAAGAGCAAAAGCAAAAATATTTGCCGCGGCTGGCGCGCGCGGAAAATATCGCGGCGTTCGCATTGACCGAGCCCGAAGCCGGGTCGGACGCCGCAGCGATAAGTACGACGGCGACAAAAGTCAGTGGCGGTTACCGGTTGGACGGCGGCAAACGTTTTATCTCCAACGCGGGGATCGCTCACACCTACATCGTCTTCGCCTCCACACAACCGAGCGCAAAGGCCAAAGGCATTAGCGCATTTATCGTGAGCGCCGATAGTTCCGGCTTCACGGTCAAAGAAAAAACCCAACTGCTCTCGCCGCACCCGATCGGCGTTTTGTCCTTCGATAACTGTTTCGTGGCGCAAGCGCAGCTACTCGGCAGCGAAGGAGACGGACTAAGCATCGCTTTTCGAACGCTCGACACCCTGCGCGCCACCGTCGGCGCCGCCGCCGTCGGCTTTGCGCGCAGAGCGCTGGCCGAAGCAATCTCTTACAGCCAACGGCGACGTCAATTCGGCCGCGCCATCGGAGATTTTCAAGGGATTCAATTCAAGCTCGCCGAGATGGCTGCGGATTTAGAAGCCGCCCGTCTGCTCGTTGACCAAGCCGCCTGGAGCCATGACGTGGAGGAACCGGACCTGGCGCTAAAATCGTCCATCGCCAAGCTCTTTGCCACCGAGGCGGCCCAGAGAATTGTCGATCAGGCGCTGCAGATCCACGGCGGCAACGGCGTGGTGGCAGGACATATCATGGAGCGACTGTACCGTGACGTGCGCGCGTTGCGCATCTATGAGGGCTCCTCGGAAATTCAAAAGCTCGTGATCGCTAAAAGTCTCCTGCACAAGGAGCGTCGAAATGGATTTTGATCTGGCGGAAGAGCTGGCCGAAGTGCAAAAATTGGCCCGCGAGTTCGCCGAAAAGGAGATCGCACCGACGGCAGTGAAGGACGATCGGGATCACGTTTTTCGCAAAGATCTCGTGATCAAAATGGGCGAGCTGGGCTTTTACGGCTGCTTGATTCCGGAGGAGTACGGCGGCAATGGTCTCGGCTTCCTGGCCCACGCGCTGATCTCGGAAGAGATCGCCCGTATCCATAGCGCGATCCGGGTTTATCTCAATATGCAAGCCGGTCCCGCTGTGACGCTCTTCGAATTTGGCAATGAGGAGCAAAAGAAAAAACATCTGCCGGGATTATTGACCGGTGAATCCATGGGTCTGTTTGCCATCACCGAGCCGGATGCCGGGTCAGACGTGGCGGCGATGAAGACCACTGCCAAGCGCGACGGCAACTATTACCTGCTCAACGGCACGAAAATCTGGATCACCAATGCGACAGTGGCCGATGTCGGCGTCATCTTCGCGTATACCGATCGCGCGCGAAAGCATCGCGGCATGTCGGCCTTCTTTGCCGACTTGAATCAACCGGGTTTGACCCGCCGCGATCTCGACAAGCTGGGCGCTCATGCCTCGCCGACGGGAGAACTGACCTTCGAAAATTTCAAAATTCCAGCGGCAAATCTCATTGGCCGGGAAGGCGATGGCTTCAAGATCTGCATGCGCCACTTGAATCACACCCGTCTCAGCTGCGCCGCCGGAGCAGTCGGGCTCGCCAAAGCGGCGTGCGAGACGGCCGTAAGTTACGCCAACCAGCGCGAACAGTTCGGCCAAAAGATCGGTCAGTTTCAAATGAACCAGGATCTGATCGCGCAGATGATCGTGCAGGAAGAAGCTGCCCGGCTGCTCGTGTATCGCGCCGCCTGTCTCGCCGACCGCGGGCAGCCCTATAACTTGGAAGTCTCGATGGCGAAATACGCCGGCGCCGAAGCGGCGGCGTTCTGTGCCGACGCCGCGCTCAAGATCCTCGGCGCTTACGGCTATTCCACCGAGTTTCCCATCGAGCGCTACTACCGCGACGCCAAGTCCTATCAGATCGTCGAAGGCTCTGTGAATATTCAGAAACTGATCATCGCGCAAGACGCCTTGGGATACAGAAGGGCAAACCGAGGCAGTGTTTAGCGCTAAAAGTCACGACCATGGCAAACCATACGAAAGATTTCAGGGCTTATTCTGCGCGACCCGCAAGCTTCGAATCCGAGCGCCGACTCGATCTCAAAGGTGGGGTGTGAGGAAACCGAAGGTGAATAACAGCTCCTCGCCGCCGGGACTTATTTATGGGCCGGTACGGAGCCGGCGGCTCGGTCTCTCTTTGGGCATTAATCTATTGCCTACGCCGTACAAGCTCTGTTCCTTCAGCTGCATCTATTGCCAATACCGCCGAGTCAAAAAGTCACGGTTTGTTCCTGCAAACGAACTAAAAATTTTGCCCAAGCCGGAGGAAGTCGGTGCTGCGCTTGAAGCTGCCTTGTTACGCTTATCAGGCGACGGTGAGAGCGTCGACTCGATCGCCATTTGCGGCAACGGTGAACCGACTCTTTATCCCGACCTCAGGGGAGTCATCGATCGGGTGCAGCGGCTGAGGGACCAATATCTGCCGCAGGCGCGCTTAGCGATTCTTTCCAATTCTTCGACCGTTGGAAACAATACTGTTCGCGATGCCCTGAAAAGACTGGATCTGCGAATCATGAAATTCGATGCCGGCAGCGAAGAAATGTTTCGTCAGCTCAATCACCCGGTCACGCCGGTCTATATGGGGGAGATTGTCGCGGGTCTCAAAGAGTTGACGAATACCTATCTGGAGTCGCTGTTCTTGCAAGGAAAGGTCAGCAATGTCGATCCCGACTCCGTCGACGTGTGGGTCGAGAAACTGCGCGAAATTCAACCCCTCGGAGTGCAGATTTACACGCTGGATTGTGTGTCGCCAGAACAGAGACTCGAGAAAGTCAATCTCTCCACTTTGCAGTGGATCGCCGAGCAGGTCCGCTGGCGCACGGGACTGCCCGCCGAGGTCATTTGATCGCTAGGGGTCAATTTTTTGCAGCTTGCTGCGATGCGAAACAAAGGTAGGATGGGCTGAGCGCTGGCGAAACCCATCGTCCTAAGCGGTGGGTTTCGGCGTTTTGCGCCTCTAACCACCCTACGTTGTCGGCTGTTGGAACACCCTCACTTCCGATACTCCATCGCTTTTCTGATTCGCGCTTCGGCCAGTTCCACGGCGGCCTGGCGCGGCAGCTTGCCGCTTTTCTTGGCGTTGGCTAGCACCTCCTCTGTATTGGCGCGGATCTTTTCCTCGACGGTCTGCAAGGCCTGCGCTTGCGTGCCGCCATGGTATTCCACCGAGGCGCAGATGACGCCGCCGGCGTTGGCGATGAAGTCCGGAATCACCAGCACGCCTTTTTCGTGCAGCATGCGCTCGGCTTCGGGAGTGAAGGGGATGTTCGCGCCCTGAGGGACGAGCCGCGTTTTCAATCGATTGACGTTGTCTTTATGAATCACGTCCGGGCGCGCAGCGGGAATCCAGATCTCGCAGTCGATGTCAATCACACCCGCGACATCGAGCTTTTTTCCATCAGCGTAATCGGTGACGCTCTTGCCGGAATCTTTCAGGGCGATCAGCCGGACGACGTCGATGCCCTTGGGATTGAAAATGGTTCCGCGGGAGTCGCTCGCGGCAACCAGTATCGTGCCTTTTTCGCCGAGAAATCGCGCCGCGTGTTTGCCCACCGAGCCGAAGCCCTGAATGACGACGCGCGCTCCTTTGAGAGCGAAGTCGCAGTATTTGAGTGCCGCTTCGACGCTCGCTTTGAGACCCCAAGCGGTGGCGCCGATTTCGTCGAGGGGGATGCCGCCGATTTCCCGCGGCAGGCCGACGGCGCGGCCGATTTCGTCTTTGATCCAGGCCATGCAGCGCTCGTCCGTGCCCATGTCGGGCCCGGGAATATATTCGACCAGATCGCGGATCGCGCGCGCGAAGGCGCGGATGAGTTGTTCCTTTTTTGCTAAATCGATTTTGGGATCGCCGAAGATCACCGACTTGCCGCCGCCGTGGGGCAGGTCGGCGGCAGAGTTCTTCATGGTCATCGCGCGCGCCAAGCGAAAGGCTTCCGCGGCGCTGACATCGGGTGCCATGCGAATGCCGCCGATGGACGGTCCGCGCGCGATGTTGTCGATGGCGACCACGGCTTTAAGGCCGTATTTGGGATCATGGATGTGAACAATTTTGATCGGTCCCAAGTCATCGGTGAAGTCAAAAATTTTTTCCATTGTGGTCTCCTCGCGGTTGAGATCCTCTTTTATCCGCCCTGTGTTACGGGGAGAAAAGAAGCGGGGGTATCACTTCGTGCTCGGCGAAAATTTGCGCGGCATGGGCAAATAACTTGGACGCGGGCAGCGCTCGAAGTCGGAAATTTCTCCCGCCAAGGCGCCAAGGCGCAAAGGCGCCAAGCTTCGAGAAGGAAGATAAAAAGTTCTAATTATTTTCACCCTTCA
>JBLMXG010000123.1:0-50956 GCA_050257635.1 Chloroflexota bacterium | reverse complement strand
AGGCCAGTGTTTTGGTAGGGAATCTTCGCCTGGTGCATGTTGAGCAGCGGATAATATCCCTTGCCGACCATCACTTTGGTCGCCACCCTCTGCAGCATGCCGCCATCGATCGCTTTGGCGTCTAGGGCCGCCATGCGGTCCGGATCGACGCCGGTTTGCACCAGAGCGATGCGATCGCGCTTCAAATCGAGACCGAGATACTCCAAGGCGATCAACGCCGAGATATGAGACGAGCCGCCGAAACGGGCGGTGCCGATTCTCCTCCCCTTGAGATCCTCGGCCCGCCGGATGGTCGGCTGGGTGACCACGGTGAACGGCGAAGTGTTGCTGAGACCGAGAAAGAAGCTCAGCTTCTCGCCGGAAGCGGCCAGATTGACCAGCGACGCCGGCGCGTTCGCGGTGATTTGCAGTTCCCCGGCGGCGAACATTTGCGCCACCAGCGACCCGCTGTTGACCAGAATCAATTGCACGTCGAGGCCGTGCTTTTCAAAAAATTTCTTGTCCTTCGCCACGTAGAGCGGCGCCATATGTGGCGTGGGCGTGGAGAGCGCGACGCGCAATTGCGGGAACTTTTGCGCCTGGCTCGGCGCTGCTTTGAACAATTGACTGAGTGATAAAATTACCAATAGCACGAAGCCGGTTTTACCCACGGAAAACCTCCCACGATGATTCGAATTTCCCGGCGCATAGTTTACTGTTTGAACAATGCCCAAACAATGGGCTCAGAGGAGAATCGCTCGGCCACGCCTTTGCCGCAGCGCCAGATCGGCGAGGAATAAAACTAGCGCCGCGCCGGCCAAGGGCCACCATGTCTCCCACCCCTGCCGGCTCTTTCCAGGCGTGGGCGTGTAGAGACGCTTGAGGCCGTCGTTGAATTTTACCGGATCGAGCATTTCGCCGCCGGTTTCTTCGGCGAGCCGGCTCAGTAAAGACAGATTGGGTTTGAGCTCGCGATATTCCCTCGGGTACGGCGAGATATAAGGCACCGTCGCCACCGGCACCGGCGCTTCACCCGCGCTGGCGTCGGCATAGAGCGAAATAAGATAAATGCCGCGCGATGTCGGGATAAATTTGCCCTCGTAGCGACCTGGCGCCGTCTGCTGAAAAACTTGCTGCTGGCTTGCCTGATTTGGCGCGGTGATATTGGCCCTGACATTCAGGTAGTTGAGAAACTTGCCATCGGCCGACACCAGATCGGTAACCACTTTGATCCCGTCGCCGTCGGCGTGAAAGTCGGTGTGCATTCTGGTGTCGAGTATTTTCCGCATGGTGTCGCGTGCTAATTGACTCGCCCATTGGGAAAAGCCCGGCCAACTCACCCAGTCTCGTCCCCATCGCCCGCTCAAGTCAGAGGTGAACGCCATCACTCGACCCAAGCCGTAGCGCCAGGAGATCAGGAGCGGATCTTTGTCCGCTCGCATCAACAACTCCGCGCGAGGTTTGGGATAGGTCAGCACGTAACCGCGCAGTGGCGGCAAACCGCGCGGCGTGATGCCTTTGAGCGGCCCGCTAGGCGCGACGATTGTCGGCGTCACGGTCTTGTCGATCAGCAGATCGCGCGAGATCAACAACGTTTCGGTTGTGAAGATTTGTGGGATCGTCTGCGGGTCGAGGGCAACGTAGCCCCGTCCTTTGCCGGTCTTAGCGATGTCAGCCATCAGCTGCACGTCGGCGTCGCTGCCGACGGAAACCGTGGACACCGTGATACCGTCGCGCGCCATCTTGCCGACCAGAGTATTAAAATCCGCCTTATCCGTGAGCCCATCGGACAACACGATCACATGTTTGATTGCAGCTTGCTTGCCGGCGATTGCGCGGTGCGCTTCGAGCATTGCCTTGTAGAGATCGGTGCCACCGTCGGACTCCAAAGAGGAAAGCTTCTCGGAGATCCACTCGCCTTTGCCGACTTGACGAAACGGCAAGGCCCAATCCCAGGCCGCATCGAAGGCGAGAATGCCGACCTGGTCGGTGGGGTTCATGATATCTGCGGCGGCAACCGCAGCCGCCTTGGCAAGATCGAGCTTGGTGGCTCCCTCCGAACCGGACCCCATGCTGCCCGACTTGTCAATGACGAAAAGCAGCGCCACATGGGGCATCTCGAGGCGCGCCGGCGGGCGCATATCGACGGGCAGAATGCGCTCCAGCGGTGTGTGAAAATAGCCGCCGGCGCCGTAACTCTGGGAACCGCCGATCACCAGTACGCCGCCGCCCAAGTCGCGGACATATTTTTCGATGTTCTCCATCTTGGCGTGAGAAAGCTGATATGCCGGCACGTTGTCCAGCACCAAGAGATCGTAAGCCGAAAGTTCCGCAAGCGATAACGGGTAAGACTGGGGCGCCGACTCCACCACCGCATAGCCCTGCACCTGCAAAACCCGTGCGATGATACGCTGACTTTGCTCTTGCGATGACAACAGGAGCACCCGCGGCGGGCCTTTGACCGCGACCACACCTTGCAGCAAGTTATTTTCCGCCAGAGTGTCGTCGGCAGACTCCACGAGCAGCTCGTAGGCATGATTGCCCCGCTCGGCCAGACTGTCGCGAAACACCACCCTGTTGCTGCCGGCTTTGAGCTCAACCTCCTGCTCGCCGCGCAAGACACCGTCACGCAGCAAACGCACTCGCGCCGGCGCTTGGCGCAGGCTCTCGATGGTGGCGCGAACCTCAAATCCTTCGGCGCTGTCCACCAGCTGCGGCAGCGATAGATCGCTTAAATAAATTTCATTGCGCCCGTGCGCCAGGCTTACCGGCAGGGTCCAAACCTGCACCTCCTGAGCGCGCAGCAGTGGGATGACGCGCGCGGTCTCGCCGCGATTTTCATTGCCGTCGGAAAGCAACAGAATCTTTCCCTGCCGCCCTTCGCCGATCTGCGCCAGCGCCGCTTGCAGCGCTGCTTGAATATCGGTTTCGTTACGATCCAGGCGCGCATCGAAGTCGCCCGCCGGCAGCTCCTCGTGCGGCAACGCTTCCCACTCCGGCGCGCGACCGAACGTCATCAGCCCGGTGCGCACGGCGGGACTTTTGAATCGGCGCGCAGCTTCGAGAAGCGCTTGCGCTTTATCGCGCCCCTGTTGACCGACGCTGCGTGACAGGTCGACGCCGAAAATCACGTCGAGAGCGGTGGTCGAGCGAAACCAGCGCGGATTGAGCAGCGCCAGCACTAACGCCACCAACGCTGCGCCCCGGATCAGCACCGGATAAAGCGGCAACCCCTGGCGCATCGCGAAAAAAAGTTCCAAGCCGAGGAAAACCAGCACCGTGCCGAGCAGCAACGGCCAGAGCGAAAACCCGCTTTCGAGCGCGCCGCTCGGCTCGGCGCTTGGCGTCGATGCCGCAGCAAGATTCACCCGAGGCACGATGTCGGATTCCTCTTCGTCGAACAAATTGACCGCGAAGCTGCGGTCGCGACCGGCGCGGTTGTAAGTGTAAAAACCCGTTTCAAACGTGTCGGTAAAAGTTACTGGCCCGGTTGATGCCTTCAACCGCTCAAGCCTGCCGGACGGCATCGTGACCTCCAGCGTGTCGCCCTCCTGGGCCGAACGCAAGGTCACCGGCTCACCCGCATGCGCGCTTCGCCCAGGAAACTCTAAGCGCCCCGGCTGAAACCACTCGAAGGCGTTGTGAAACAAGACTGGAAAAGCGACGCGCAACGGCAAATCCGATGCGGTCAGGTCGAAGGCAAAAAATAGCGCGCGCAGGTTCCCCTTCTCCAGGGCGTATATCAATGGTCCTTCCGCGGTGCGGGCCAACACGGTGAGTGCTTCTTTGAGCGTGACTTGGCGGGCTTCCCGTACGCGGAGCTCGGCCAAGCTCAAGCCCTCGGTGAGCGGATGTTTCGCCAACGGCGCGAGCACGCGGGGATACTGGATCTTGCCTCTGAACTCGACGGGCAGATTCGGCGCCGCCGTATCGATGAAAATGAAATTGCCATGGCTTAACGCCGGCGCGGCCACACGGTCGAAAATAATTGCGTCGAACCTTTGCGGTCCCTGCGCCAACTCCGGCTCCCAGCGCGAAGCGCTGCTCAGCTCGACCTGGGGAAACAAGCTCAAAAGCCGATGCAGATAAGGATTTCCTGGTCCGACATAGAGCACCCGCAGCGGCGCCTGGTCGGCAAGCGTCAGATAAGCCTGATTGTCGGTGGCGAAATCATCGTCGATCTGCAAACGGGCGAGCAACCGGCCATCCAGCGCGCCATCGTAGGGAATGATCAGCACGCGGCGATCACGGGCGCCAAGCTCGATCTCCCGGCGCGCCAACGGCTTGCCGTCGAGAGTCAATTCGAGCGGCGCGCGCACCGTATGATCGGTGAAATTTTTTACATGCACCATGATCTCGGCGGAGGCGGGATGCTCGGGTTGGCGCCGCGCTTGGAGACCGACGATACCCACGTTGTCCTTACCGCCTTCGACTTTAATGAAGCGTAGCTGCGCCGCTGGTTTGGCGAACTCTTCGGCACCGGCAAAAGCGCCGTCGCTGATTACCGCGACGCGGTCCGGGCTCCCGCGCTTAAGAAAAGCATGGGCGAAAAGAATCGCTTCTTTGACCCGCCCCGGCGCATCGGTGGCTTCCAGGCCGCGCACCAGCTCACCGAGACGGCGCTTGTCACCGCTGAACGGTGCGAGCAATCTCGGCTGCGCGCCGGCGCCGATGATCATCATTTTTTGTCCCGTGCCAAGATTGTCGATCAGCGCCTGCAAGGCGCGCCGAGCCGCCTCGAAGCGCGCGCCATTTCTGCCCTTGGCTTTCATGCTCGCGCTCAGATCGATGACCGCAACGATATCGCCGGCGGCCGGCCCAAAATGGCGCAGCCACGGGTCGGCGAGCGCAACGATGAGCGCCGTCGCCGCTAAAAGCTGCAGCATCAGTAGAAGGTTTTTGCGCAGGAGCCAGCCGAGCCGGGTGCCGAGCGGCCGTTCGCGCAAAACTCGCTCCCACAGGAACATGGTCGTGGTTCGCACTTGCACGCCGCGCGGTTTCAGGCTGTGTAGGAACAAAATGAGCGGAATCGCCCCGGCGAGTAAAAACAGCGCAAAGGGTAGGCGCCAAAACATAGCTCACCCCACGCTGCTCACCTGACGCAGCGTCTGCAAGACAAACTCTTCGAAGGGTACGCGGGTGGTTGTGCGCAAATAGTCGATGCCATGCCCGGCACACATGGTTTCGATATCTTTAAAGTAAGCCGCCATCTCCTCCTCGAATCGTTTAACCAGTTGGGCATCGAGAAACAGCTTGCGCTCGGCGCCGCCTTCGACGTCGATCAGAGCGATGTCGCCCCTGGGCTCGGGGCGGCTCTCCTGTTCGCCAACGACGTGGATAACCAGCACCTGGTAGCGCCTGGCGTGGAGCTCCTCCATCGCCGCGCGCCATCCCACCGGGTCGAACAGATCGCTGACAACGACAACGAAACCCGGTTGCGGAAAAAGACTGGTAAACGAGTGGATCGCCGCGCGCAGATTGGTTGCGCCGCCGCACCGAAGCCTGCTGAGGAAGCGAAACAGGCTAAGAATCTGCTTTCTGCCCCGCCCGAGAGTCAACGGCTCATGCACTCGGGTCGAAAAGGAGACGCCGCCGACTCGGTCGAGGTTCTTAAGACCGATGTAGCCTAGCGCGGCGGCGACCTTCTTGGCGTAGTCGAGTTTTACCGGCACGCCTTCGGCCATCGACCGGCTGGTATCCACCAGAAGATATATATTCATCTCCTCTTCGGAAGTGAAAACTTTAAGCAACAGGCGATCGAGCCGCCGGTAAATGTTCCAGTCGACGTAGCGCAGGTCGTCACCGCGCTGATAGCGTCGGTAATCGGAAAACTCCAGGCTAAAACCTTTACGCGACGCGGCATGCTCGCCCTTGGCGCCCGCCCAGCTCAATCTCTTGGCAACCAAATGCAGGCGTTCTAGTTTGCGCAATAAGTCGGTGTCGAAGAAAGCTTCTGGATTCTGGGTTTCGGCTAAGGATTCGGGACTCGCCGGCTCCTCGGCGCGAATCGCCTGGTCGCGCCGAGCCATGCGACGAACCTTGTGTCCGGCGCCGCGCAGATAATTAGCAACGCTGACCGCGATTTTTATCGGTGTCTTAGTCGAGCTGGAGATTCTAAAGTCTAAACTCATGACTTTTTACGGCACTTCGGGTAATTGCTCGACCAGTTCGCGCAAAATCTTCTCCGCGCTGACTCCTTCGGCATCGGCTTCCAAGTTTAGAATTAGCCGGTGGCGCAGGCTCGGCAGCGACAGCGCACGGATGTCGTCAAAGGAAACGTTCGGCCGGCCGGCCAAAAGCGCGCGCGCCTTGGCGGCGAGAATTAAGCTTTGCAGGCCGCGCGGGCTCGAACCGTACAAAACGAATTGCTGTGCCAAGCCGCCGGAGCCGTTGCCCTGTTTTTGCTGCGCGTGGGTGCTCATGACCAAGCGTACCGCGTAATCCTTGACCACCTCGGCCATCGGCACCTCGCGCACCCATTGACGCATTTGCAAAATACCAGGCCCGTCGAGAACCTCACGCAGCGCCGGCAGCGGCGCCGCGGTGGTCAGATCGGCGATGCGGCCCAATTCTTCGCGGCTCGGATATTGCAACAACAATTTGAAAAAGAACCGGTCCACCTGCGCCTCGGGCAGCGGATAGGTGCCCTCCATCTCGATCGGATTTTGCGTCGCCAGCACTATGAACGGATTATCCAGACGATGTACCTTGCCTCCCACCGTCACGCTCTGCTCCTGCATCGCTTCGAGCAGTGCCGACTGGGTTTTCGGCGTGGCGCGGTTGATTTCGTCGGCTAACACGATATTTGCGAACACTGGGCCGCGTTGAAACTCGAAAACCTTGCGCCCCGACGGATCGTCGGTGAGCATATTGGTACCGGTGATGTCGGCCGGCATGAGATCGGGGGTAAACTGAATGCGGGAAAAACTCAGACTCAAGATCTCACCGAGCCGGCGCACCATCAACGTCTTCCCCAGTCCCGGCACGCCTTCAAGCAAGCAGTGACCACCGCACACCAGCGCGATGAACCCCTGTTCAATCAACTCTTCATGGCCGACGATTACCCGCGCCATCTCCGACTTGACTTCGTTGAACAAACGGCGCGCGCTCGCGATACGCTGCTCGATGTCTTCTTCGGATTGCATAGTGCGACTCCCGGGGCGGAGAATAGGGTAATGGAGTATGGGGTAACCCAACCTTCCATTACCCCATCACTCCAATGAACGCCTGCGCTCATTTTATCGTTTCATTGCCGCCCCAATGATAAAAAGTAGTTTTTGATCGTCTCCTTGAGCGCTTCGGGCACGCGCTCTGAGTTAAGCTCTTGCTCGGCCTGGCGCCGATATGAGGCGACGACCTCCTCTTGCGACACCGTCGTCTTACCGGGCATAGGTTTACCTTTGAAGAACAACACGCTGCTCTGTCCTGTACCGAGAGCGCCTTTGATCTGCGTGGAAGCATCCGCTCGAAACGGCGGCAAACCGCCCGCTTCCCCGGACTTCTTTCCTTCTTCCTTGCCAGGTAGATTGCTGTGATTTTTCTCCCTGACGCCGTCGGCGGCCGCGTCTTCTTCCCCTCGACCGCTACTGCGCGCATAATTTTCCCCTTGCTCGCCCCGCCCCTGTTGCATCATCTGCTCCAGGTATTGCTGAGCATCGATGAGCGCGCGCCGGTCCAATTCTCGCGTAGCCTGTTGATCGAGTCTGTCGAGAAAAGATTTTAGTTGGTCTTGCCCTGGACCTTGCCCTGCCCGCTCCGCCTGTTCGAGCCGGCGCTTGAGTTGCGGCATCGCCGCCAGCCGTTCCATCCACTGCCGGCTCTGCTCCTCCGATCCCTTGGGAACGTCGGACAGCTGGGAAAAATCGCGCGCCGCTTCCAATTCGGTTTTCAGATCCTTGAGGCCCTGTTCGCTCGCTCCCGCGGTCAAAGAATCCTGGCTCGCACTAGCCTTTGCCGGTTCAGCGAATTTCTTAGTCACGCCGGCCAATTCTTTTTTAAACGATTCGTCGGCGCTTTTGTTGTCGATGCTTTTTTGCGCTACCTTGTCAATTTCCTGGGCCAGCCTCAGGCTTTCGCGCAACCCTTCGCTCTTGGCTTTCTCTTGCAGCTCTCGGGAATACTGGCGCGCGCGCTGCGCCAGCGTTTGCGGCTCCAATGATCGCCGGTTATCCAGGGTCCAATGATCGAAGTCGAGCCACAGCAGAGTAAACCAGAGGACCAAAAGCGGCAGCACGAGGTACGCGGGCCAACGCCAGCGCCGCGGAAAAAGCCGACGCATGTCGGCTTGGCGCAAGCGCTCTTGGGCCTGCTTGAAAACCAGCTGTGCTGCGCCGCCGATTTCGTTGCGCCGCGATAGCTCCCAGGCGGTGATGGCGCGCTCATCGAGGCTGAGACTTTTGTCTAACCGGGCCAAGGCGCGCAAGGCGTCCTGGAGCAACCAACGCTGCCGATAAAATAGAACCGGCGCGAGCGCGCCAAACAAAGCGATGGGCATCAGCCAGCGCAGACCGCCCAGCGGCAACAAGGCGTGCAGCGGCGCGATACCGATAGCGAGCGCCAGAGCCGCGCACAATGTCGAAGTAAAAACACTCTCCCATCGCTTGCGCCGTTCCCAGGCCAACAGCTCGGCAAGTTTTTTTTTGAGATTTTCCTCTTCGAGACTCAATACAACAGCTCCCGTCCAAGCGCCCAGCGGTGTACGGCAAATCCGACGACGCCGAGCAGGCTGTGAAAAACGAGATGGACGACCGCCCCCGACCACTGCCAGCCGAACAATGATAGCGGCGACAGTGCCTGGCGGCTAAGAAACGCCAGCAAGAATGCCACCGGATTCAGAGGCAGATAAAATAGCGCTGAGAGAATCACCAAACAAACGAAAAAACTACGGATGAAAACCTGCCGGCTTTCGATCCGGCGCTCCCAAAGCGCCAGCGTCGCCAACCCCCAGACGCCGTAGCACAACGAGTAAAAGGGTAGCAGTAAAAAGGTCACGGCGATATTCGCCATCGGCGTGCGGGCGATGGCGCCGGCCCAGACCAGCAGCGGCCCGCACAAAAGCAGCGACAGGCCGATATGGGCGAGGAGAAAATAGAGTTGCGCGCGGCTCACTGCGTCCGTTGACTGTCCTTGGTTGCGCAGCCAATGCTTCAGTGGTTTAAAGCGCCATGGGGCGAATTCTTGATTCGCGACGCGCATCGAAAAATAGACCATGAGCAGCAACGCCGTGATCGCGGTTACTTTGAAGAGGCTTGCCGACCCGCTCCACTGCTGGCTGTCCAATGAAGGCAGATACAAGGATAGAAACTCCACGGGAACGAGGATGATCAGCAGGTAAAAATAAACCGCTAAGCCGTGGCCTTCGCTGAAATAGACTTCCACGCTCTCGCGCCAGACCAGGTTGTCTTTCATTCCTCCTCCTCACCCCCGAGCGGGTAAACGGCGCGAAATAGCGCGTAGCCCTGGGTTTGAATGCGCGCATCATCGACGTGCACGTGCGCTTCCGGATCCTTCACCCAACCGAAAAACACCGCCGAGCCGCTCGCCCAGCGCGCGTCCCCGTCGCGCGGAAACATCGACGAGTGAAACAAGATATCGCGCGTTTTGTCGGCAAAGGTCACTTCGCGCCAGTTGAGTGTCTCTCCGGCGCCATTGGACGCCTCTGGAGCCGCCTTGCCATTGCCGAGCGCAAACTCTCGGCGCCAGCTGGTACCGCGCGGAATCAGACCGAGGTCGAAGCGTTGTCCGGGCACCAACAACCAACAGTTCGTCAGGTCCTTGGCGCTGCGGTTGTCCACCCTCATCACCAGTTTATCGCCCTGCGCTTCGAACTCGGCGCTGAACGGGAAACGATCGACACGACGCATCCGGAAAAGCCGGTAGTCCCACTCGCGCAACGGCAAACGGTACCGGCTGGCACCCCCGGAGTCTTGAGTGATGACAGCGGGCTCCGCGCCGTCGTGCGCACGGCTCGTCACCGGCGTCAGCTCGGTCCAACCTCGTTCGAGCCGCAGGTCGTATTGACGCAATTGCGTGGAAAACAAAGCCAGATTGCCTTGAGCGTCGACGAAACCGTCGCCGCTATTTTCCAGCACGGTGGAGACCAGCAGAACCCCGTCGGGGATGTTGCCGCCGTGGCTAAAATGAACATAACCCGCCGCCGCAGCGGCGGTAATAACTGCGATCAGCGCAGCCAACAATCGCCCTGGCGCCATGCGTTTGCGCTGCCAAAGCCATCCGATGGTGCCGATGCCTCCGAGATAGACCACCATGGCTGACAACAGCCCGGCGGACGGAATGTAGGTGGAAATGAACTTGGGGCTGGCGATCAGTTGGTTGAACACCGCATCGCTCCACTCCGTGCGCGGCGCCGGCTCCTCTGCATCCGGGGGTGTTATCAGGCCCTGTAGAAATTGGGCGAGTCCCTCCCAGCGGGAGAGCGGCGGACGACCGATATCGAGCGCCAAGTAGGTGATACGACCGCGGCCGCGAGTCGCTTCCACGAGCAAGGGAATACCATCGCTTTGCGCCAGCACTTTACCCCTGAGCAACTTCGAGGTCTGTGCCCACACGCCCGGTAGGGACACAGACTTTTTATCCTTGCCGCGGCCTGGCGTGAAAACGATCTGCTTGGTCCCAGTGACGCGCACCGGCAGAAAGCGCGCCAGCGCCGGCTCCTGATAGAGCGCATAATTCAGGCTCCCGACAATCACCAACCGGCCGCCGGCAGTCAACCAGGTATCGAGCGCGAGCAGCTGCGCCCGCGAGAGATCGCGCAAGGATTGATCGTAAAGAATCAAATGGGAAATACCGAGAAAGGCGCGCGCATCGGCCGACAATTCGGCAGGCGCCAGTGAAACCAGCCGGCTCTGCGCCGCCGGGCTGGTAAAAGTCACCGGCGGCAGCACACCGCTTTCGCTCAGCAGCAAACGCACCGGCGCCGGCGAGAAATACCGGCGCAAATCGATCTCCCGCACCGCTGTAACGTCGGCGGCGATGAAGCGGACGGTCAACGGCCGGCTGATAAAATCGGGGTCAACAGTGAGCTGCACGCTCTTGCGCGCTTGTCCGCCGAGAAATAGCTGGCGCCGGTAATTCGCCCGATAGGGCGCCCCGCCCTTGGTCGCGCCGCCCTTCCATACCTGGACTTCGAGGGCACCTTCCACCGGACGGCCAGTGTTACTCAGCTCGACTTCCAGCGGAAAAGGATGGCCCAGTTGAAATACACCGTGAAAACCGACCCGCGCATCGATAAGAATCTCAGCGTGCGCCTGGCTGAAACCAAAGACAGTGAAGATAAGCCAAAAAGCGAGCCGCAGGGCCGGCGGACGCCGCGAGCCAACGCACCGCTGGCAGAGAGAATGTAGCGCCGTCTTCGTGGCTGAAAAGGACATGCTCCCTTTCCAGATCAGCCCGCGACCGCCGACGACGCTCTAGTCGACGTACTCCACGCTGAGAATATCAAAAGTGCGAACGCCCGTCGGGGTGCGGACTTGGACCTCGTCACCTTCGCTCTTGCCGATCAAGGCGCGAGCAACCGGAGAACTGATCGATATTTTGCCGTTTTTCGGTTCCGCTTCATGGTCGCCGACAATTTGATATACCACCTTGTCGCCGGTATCACCATCAGCCAGGGACACGGTGGCGCCGAAGACGACTTTGTCGCCGGACAGCTTCGAAACATCGATTACCTGGGCGCGTGCAATCTTGTCTTCCAGTTCACGGATCTGCACGTCGAGCAGCGATTGGCGTTCCTTGGCGGCGTGAAATTCGGCATTTTCGGACAGGTCGCCGTGGCCGCGCGCCTCTTCGATATCGCGAATATTTTTCGGCCGCTCGACGGTTTTCAACCGCTTCAGCTCTTCCACCAGAAATTGATATCCCTTGCTGGTCATCGGCACGCTTGCATCTGCCATGGCGTCATCTCCTAGACAAAATAAAAACCCCTCGGAATTACTCCCGAGAGGCCTTCACTAGACTTCGGTATGTACGAGCTGCTGGATTTGCTATCTATTTTATCATCGAAACCGGCTATTTCAACTGCTAAATCGACCGGCTGGCAAAGCACATCGCCCATGCGCAATGGAGTGCGACGCCCACCGCCAAGGCGTCTTCGTTGAGCAACAGCTGCGGCGAGTGCACATGCGCGACCGGTTCCGGCCCGACGGGGCGGGAGCCGAGAAAAACCATGGCGCCGGGAACGCGCTCCAAGATATAGGCGAAGTCCTCGCTCGGCATGATCGGAGCGGGCAGTAAATGAAACCGCTCCGGGCCTAGCAGCCGCTTGGTCACTTCGCCCACGACGCCGACAACTTCGCCGTCATTCCGCACCGGCGGATAACCCGGTTCAATCTCGACCGCCACCGAAGCGCCGTGGGCGGCCGCGATGTTGGCGGCGAGATCGCGCACCGCGTCGAACAATTGCAGGCGCGTTTCCTCGGCAACGGCGCGGATCGTGCCGTTCAACGTTGCGGTTGAAGGAATCGCGCTGACTTCCGCGGAACCCGCTCTCAACGACGACACCGTAAGCACTGCGGGCTCGAACACTTTGGTCCGCCGGGTCACGTAGGTTTGCAATGCCATGACGATTTCCGCGGCGATGGGGATCGGATCGATCGCTTGATGGGGCAGCGCCGGATGACCGCCGCGGCCATGGACGACGATGGAGAAATTGCCGGCGCCAGCCATCACCGAACCCGTCCGCGTTGAAATTTCGCCGCAAGGTTGGGTCGGCGCAACATGAAGCGCAAATGCCGCCGCCGGTTTGCCATGCCGTTCGAGCAAACCTTCTTCAATCATCAGGCGCGCACCCGCGTATCCTTCCTCTCCCGGTTGAAAAGCAAAAATCACGCGGCCGGCGAGCCGATCGCGCCGCGCCGCGAGCAGGAGCGCCGCACCGACCAGCATCGCCGTGTGAAAATCATGGCCGCAGGCGTGCATTGCGCCGTCGATTTCGGAAGAATAATCGAGGCCGGTTGCTTCGCGCAATGGAAGCGCGTCCATGTCCGCTCGCAGCAGCACCGTTTTGCCCGGTTGGGCGCCGTTTAAAACGGCGACCACCGACGATAGCTGTTTCCCCAAAAAAATTTCCAGGCCGAGCCCGTTGAGAGCCGCGCGCACCGCGGCTTGGGTCTGCGGCAAATTAAGACCGGTCTCGGGTCGCCGGTGCAGCTGCCGGCGCAGCCACACCGTCTCGGCAAGCATGCGCTTGGCGTCCTCAAGGAGCGCGGCCTCCAACACCGTTTCATTTTTCATGGGAGGTTTTTCCGATGTGTCGCGGCAAAACTGCCGAGTCGCGGAATCGACCAGACAAACGAATTTCGCGACTTAACTCCGAAGGTCCCTACGCCCGCTTCACCGGGCCGAAAACATGGCAGGCTACGCCGTGGCCCGCGGCATCGAAATCCAAGCTTGGTTCGCTTTGGCTGCACAGTGCTTCGCGGTAGGAGCAACGCGGATGAAAGGCACAACCGGACGGCGGATTCACCGGGCTCGGCACATCCCCCTCGAGCACGATGCGTTCTTTTTTTTGCTTGGTGTCGGGCATCGGCACGGCGGAAAGCAGCGCGCGGGTGTACGGATGCTTGGCGTCGCGATAGATCGTCTCGCTGCTGGCGATCTCGACCACTTTGCCCAGATACATGATCGCTACCCGGTGGCTGATATGTTCAACTACTCGCAGATCATGGGAAATGAACAGATAGGTCAGATGCATTTTCTCCTGCAGCTCTTGCAAGAGATTGATGATCTGCGCTTGAATCGACACGTCGAGCGACGATACCGGCTCGTCGCAGACGATGAATTTGGGATTCACTGCGAGCGCTCGGGCGATGCCGATGCGCTGACGCTGCCCGCCGCTGAACTCATGCGGGTAACGGGCATAATGGTCCTCGCGCAGCCCCACCTGATGGAGCAGTTCTATGACCCGGTCGCGTTTGGCCTTGCCCTTGGCGAGCTTGTGAATTTCCAACCCTTCGCCGACGATATCGCCGACACGCATGCGCGGATTGAGTGACGCATAAGGATCCTGAAAGATAATCTGCATCTCCCGGCGCATGTCCCGCAGTTCGCGCCCCGACAAGGCCAAGAGATTTTTGCCTTCAAAGATGACTTCCCCCCCGGTGGGCTCGATGAGCCGTAAAATCGCTCGCCCCAAGGTGGACTTGCCGCAGCCCGACTCGCCGACCAAGCCGAGGGTCTCCCCTTCATTGACCGATAGGGTCACTCCATCGACGGCCTTGACACTCCCCTTATCGCGCGAGAGAAACCCATCGCCGACGGGAAAGTGTTTTTTCAGATTGTGAATTTCGACCAAGCTCATGTTCTTATCGATCGCCGATCTTTCTGTGGCGATTCTGGACTGTTTCCTCGCCGATACTCATCGTACACCGCCGACCGCTGCATCAATTTCAACTTAGACGATGGCTTCTTGTCTCATCTCCGTATGCGGAAAGTGGCAAGCGACGGTATGCTCCGGCTCTTTTTCCACCAGCTGCGGCTCGGTCTGAGCGCAAAGCTCCGCGGCCTTGGGACAACGGTCGCGGAAACGGCAGCCGCTCGGCAGCTTGAGCGGGCTCGGCACCACACCCGGAATCGCATCGAGCCGCTTTTTTTTGAGCGCCCCGGCGCCCGGCAGCGAGTTGAGCAGGCCGACGGTGTAAGGGTGAAACGGATGATTGAAGATCGCCCGGGTGTGCGCGCGCTCGACGATTTTGCCGGCGTACATGATCGCCACGTCGTCGGCCTGCTCGGCCACCACGCCGAGGTCGTGGGTGATCAAGAGCAGCGCCATGCCGATCTTTTGCTGCAGCTCCTTCATCAGCTCGAGAATCTGCGCCTGAATGGTCACGTCCAGGGCAGTTGTCGGCTCATCGGCGATCAACAAAGAAGGGTTGCACGACAGCGCCATGGCGATCATCACGCGCTGGCGCATGCCGCCGCTCAACTGGTGCGGATAGGCATCGACGCGCGATTCCGGATCGGCGATCTTGACCAAGCGCAACATCTGGATGGTTTTTTCCCGCGTCGCTTTTTTGTTTAAGCCCTGGTGCAAGCGGATCGCTTCGCCGATCTGATTACCGACCGTGAACACCGGATTGAGCGAGGTCATCGGCTCCTGAAAGATCATCGAGATCTCGTTGCCGCGGATCTTGCGCATCTCCTCATTGCCGAGCTTCAATAGATCGCGGTCGCGGTAAAGAATTTCGCCGCCGACGATCTTCCCCGGCGGCGACGGGATCAAGCGCATGATCGACAGCGAAGTCACACTCTTGCCGCAACCGGACTCGCCGACCAGACCGAGGGTTTTGCCTTCGCCTATTTCGAAGCTCACGCCGTCGATGGCACGAACTTCTCCTTCGGGCGTGAAAAAGGAAGTCTGAAGATTTTTGACCTGCAGGAGATCAGCCATGTTTGAAGAGATGAGGCGCGATGAATCGCAGCGGTTCGTTCTCCACCTGCTCGTTTGCGTATCCGCGGGGCAAAAAGTTTCGCGGCTAGCATCTCCCATAGCATTAAATCCTCACACTGCCAACATCAGGCGCGTTCAATGCGCTGTTGCCGGCGATGAAACGTCCCACGGCTTGAAGTTGCCAGTCGGGGGGAGTAGACGACGATGCAATGAGGCTCGAATCAACGGCGATGATTCGAACGGCTGGAACATTTTTCCGCGGAGGCAGCTATGGGGCGGGTCAAGACTCTCGACGAGATTAAAGCGATGGTGCGCGAGCGCACCGGCAAGCGCAACACCTTTCGCCTCGCTAAGCGTAGCGACGTGGAGTCCGTGCTCGCCAATCTAACCAGCAAGGACCCGGAGCTCTGGGCCGGCGAATGGGCACGGGTGGCCAAACCCTATGAGGAGGAAGGCGCCGATCTGGAACGAGCCGGCAAATTTGAAGAAGGCATCCAAGCCTACCTACAAGCCTACGCCTACTACGCCACCGGCCGCTACCCAACGCCGCACACGGCGGGAAAGTTCGCCTGTTTCCGCAAGAGCCTGGAGCTCTACGAGAAAGCCGGCAGATATTTCGACCCGCCGCTGGAGCGAGTCGAGATTCCGTTTGGCGGCATGATGATCCCCATCTACCTGCGCGTGCCCAAGGACGGCAAAAAGCATTCTATCGTCATCAACTTCGGCGGGATCGATTCGTTCAAAGCGGAAAGTTACGAGTACGACGAAGGATTGCAAAAGGCCGGCATGGCGAGCTGCGCCGTGGACATGCCCGGCGTCGGCGAATCGCCGGTCCAGGCTTCGCCCACGGCGGAATCGATCTTCAGCGCCGTGATCGATTTCTTGACCGAACGCCCCGAGATCGATGCCCAGAGAATCGCTATCATGGGGCGGAGCTTCGGCGGTTACTGGGCAGCCAAGATGGCCTACGTCGAGGCCAGGCGATTGCGCGCCGCAGTGGTCTGGGGCGGCGGCGTGCATTATTTTTTCCAAGAAGATTGGCTACGCCAATCGACCAACGCGGAAAGTTATTTGATGGACCACGATATCGCCCGCTGCCGCCTGTTCGGCGTCGACAACCTCGAAGAGCTGATCAAACCCTGGTCGGCGCTTTCGCTTAAGGATCAGGGGTGGCTGGATAAACCTTCCTGCCCGATGCTGCTGGTCAACGGCAAAAACGACTTGCAGACGCCGGTCGCCGACTTGTATTTGCTGCTCGAACATGGAGCGCCCAAATCCGCGCGCATTTTCCCCGGCGGCCACATGGGACAGACACCCGAAACTTTTCCCACGATCGTGAACTGGCTGAAAGCTGAAATGATCTAGAGCCGGTTATTTTTCTTCCGCCATCATAGCAATCGGTCTGAACAGAGGGCGACCTTTGTCTCGGCCAGCGCGACCGCAACTGCCGCTTTACCAATCAAGCGGCCGGATCTTTAGTTGCCGGGGTAACTCTTGGCGAGGCCGTCGATGAAGCCGCTTTCATCGAGGCGACGCAGGATTCGATCGTCGACCATGTCCTCGAGTCTGAGCTTCTCGATGGCGAGATTGCGCAATTTCATCAGCCGCTGGATGTTGCGCAGACCTTCGAGGGTCGGAAAGGGCTTGCGCTCTACACCGTTGATCACGTCGAGATAACCCTCCTCCGCGACGCGGGAATCGTTGAGCTTGAGTCGCTTCATGATGGTTGCGATCACTGCCGCTTTATTGCGCGGCGCCAAACAAAAGGCGATCCCTTCAAGCAAGCCTTTTTCGATGCCCTCGATCATCTCCCGGTCGGTCTGCAGCGTGCTGCCGCGTGCGACCAGCCCCTGCGAAGAGAACGGAATATTGGCTTTCGACAATTCGGCGAGAATGTTGAAGCCGCGTTGCTTGAGCCGGCGGCTGAAAACGCCATCGAGCACCGTCATGTCGATCTGACCGGCCTCCATGGCCTGCGTCGCCACGGTCTGGTCGCCGACGACGAGAAAAGTGATTTTATCGCGCTGCGCATCCAAGCCTAGGTGCTCCAGGCCGAGCATGGCGCCCATCCATATCGTGCCGGCGAGAGTTTGCACGCCGACCTTTTTGCCGCGTAAGTCCTTGGCCGTTTTGATGCTCGGCGCCGCGACCACGTCGTAACCGAGCTTGTTGGTCAACGTCGCGATAATTTTCAAATCGGCGCCGCCCGCCACCGCGGTCAACACCGTCGTGCCGCCGGTGTAAGCGGCGTGCACGTCGCCGGCAGTCAGCGCGGCAACCAGCACCGGCGCCTGGCGGATAAATATTGCATGGGCCTGAATGCCGTACTTGGCAAAGAAGCCATGGTCCTCGGCGACCCAAAGCGGCGCCACGCGGGCATTCATCGCCGCGTGGCCAATGACGATTTGGCGCGACGGCGCCGCGGCGTAGGACGATGAGTCGATACTAGCGGCCGTGAACGCGGCAAACAAAATCAGGACCCACTTGCGCATGATCGCCCCTCCGGTTGATTTTGACAATTGGCACGGTGGAACCCATCGAAACGCTCGGAACCATACGAGCGGTTATTTTTTCTGAAACTGCTCGCGCGGGAAATTCGCCGTCGCCATGACCCCGCCGTCGACTACCAAAGGATGACCGTAGATGAAATCGGAGTCGTCGCTGACCAGAAACAACGCCGCCTTCGCCTGGTCTTCGGCCGTGCCCAACCGGCCGGCGAGATTTTGAAACGTCCGGTTGCCGGTCACATCATCGTCGAAACCCACCGGCGAGCCGGAGCGGTTGGGCACCACGCAGTTGACGCGGATCTTGTACTCGGCCAACTGCACCGCCATGGCGCGGGTCATGTTGATCACGCCGGCCTTGGCCGCGGCATAGGCGACGCCGTCGAAGCGGCCGATCATGCCGGAAGTCGAGCCGAAGTTTAAAATCTTGCCGCCCCTTCCCTGCTTGCGCATCTGTTCAGCAACGTATTTGGTAACCAAGTACGGCCCTTTGAGACTCACCGCTATAACTTTGTCGAACTCTTCTTCTTTGCTGTCGAGAATATTGGCGTGATCGGTCAGCGCCGCGTTGTTGACCAGTATGTCGATGCCGCCGAATTTGCCGACCACCTGATCGACCATCGCCCGGACATCGCTCGACTTGGCGACGTCGCAAAGCACCAACATAGCCTCACCGCCGGATCGATTGATTTCATCGACCACCGCCTGGCCCCGCCCCGCGTGCATTTCCGCCACGGCGATCTTCGCACCTTCCGACGCGAACAGCAGGGCCATCGCTTTGCCGATGTTTCTCCCCGCGCCGGTAATAATCGCTACTTGCCCTTTGAGTTTCATGAACCGAATTCCTTTCTGCTCCGACAATTTTCGCTGGAGAGTATCGGGCCGGTCGCAGCCCTGTCAAGCCAAGCTGTCGAATCGCTCGCAATGCCCAAGAATGGGTCGTCAGCATGCAGCGCGAAGCTAATTGGCGCGACGTGCTTTCACGCCCGTCTGGGCGGCGATGAAGGCCCAGCGGTCGGCGACCTCGGCGATTCTGCGATCGGTGGGGCGATAGGAATGAGAGATGCCGCGGTCCACCCGCAACAGCACCGGCCGGTTACAACTCTGCGCCTGTTGCAACGCTGCACCGTATTTGAAGGAGTGACTGGGCACCACCCGATCGTCCTGGTCGCCGGTCAGGATCAGCGTCGCCGGATAACAAACTCCGGCCTTTACGTTATGCAATGGCGAATATCGCATCAGGACAGCGAACATCGCCGGGTCCGACGGCGCGCCGTATTCGGCTCGCCAAGCGCCGCCGGCGGTAAATTTGTCGTAACGCAGCATGTCCAGCACGCCGGCGGAAGGCGTCGCGGCGGCGAAGAGATCGGGGCGTTGGTTACTTGCGGCGGCAACCAGCAAACCGCCGTTTGAGCTGCCCTGTATAGCCAGTCGCTGGGGCGTAGTGTAGCCGCGCCGGATCAGATCTTCGGCCACCGCGATAAAATCATCAAAGCTGTTTTGTTTCTTTTCCAGCATGCCGTTGCGGTGCCACGTTTCCCCGTAGGCGCCGCCGCCGCGGACATTGGCCGTAACGAAGATGCCGCCAAGTTCGAGCCACGCTGGAAGATCCGGCCGGAAGCGCGGCGTGAGACTATTGGAAAACCCGCCATAGCCGTAGAGCAGAGTCGGATTGTTCCGATCGAGCGCCAGCTTTTTGCGTGCGGTCAGAAAATAGGGAACCCGCGTGCCGTCTTTGCTCGTCGCAAAGAGCTGTTTGGTTTCGTAGGGCTTAACATCAAAGACTGGTTTTGCCGCTTCAAAGGGGATCGGCGAGCGGCAGATCCTTTCACAGACAAAAACCGTGGAGGGTGAAAGCGGCGAGCTAAAACTGTAAAACAGCTCCGGCGCATGGTAGCGCCCGGATAAATTTCTGATCGTGCCCATCTCCGGCGGCGCCAGTTCCGCCAGTTTGCGCCCGCTGGGCGCAAAAAATTTGATTCGGCTGCGGACCTCGACCAGATATTGCGCGACGATAGTGCCGCCCGACAAAACCGCGTCTTGAATCACCTCGGACCCTTCGGGCACGATGGTTTTAACACTGGCCCGAGCCGGCGTGTCGATCTCGCAGACAACGATCTGTCGGCGTGGCGCGCCGCTGTCGGTTAGGATATAAAAGCTTGGTCCGACGTTGCCGAAAAAGCGATACAGCGCCTCACCGTTGCCCATCAAATACTTGAGTTGGCCGCCGATCTTGGGCTCGCGCGGAACTTCCAGATCAAGATAATAGAGCCGGTTGCGCCGGCCGCTGCCCTCGGAGATTCGCACGATCAAATAGCGGCCGTCGTCACTCACTCGCCCGCGCACAAACCAATGCGGATGATCTTTCTCGCGATAGATGAGACGATCCGCCGATTGGGGTGCACCGAGCCGATGGTAGTAAAGCGCATGGGCGTCGCTCGGCGCCCGGCGCTCTAATCCCGCGCCCGGCTCGGGATAACGGCTGTAGAAAAATCCTTTACCATCATGGGTCCAGGCAATTCGCGCATAGCGCACCCAGTAAACGGCATCGTTTAAATCGCTACCGCTCTTGAGGTCGCGGATGTGGATCGTCTCCCAATCCATGCCGGCAGCAGCTACCGAGTAGGCGAGGAATCGGCCATCGGGTGAGGGCGCGGTTTGAGCCAGCGAGAGCGAGCCATCAACAGATAGCGCGTTGGGATCGATGACCAGCACTGGCGGGCTGACCAAAGTATCCTTGAAGTAGAGTGAGGCTTGGCGCTGCAGGCCGCTATTTTTACGATACCAGAGGCGACCGCCCTCGCGCACCGGCACGCTCGCTTTGGGATAATTCCACAGTTCGGTAATGCGCTTTCGCAGCACTCGCCGTAGCGGCAGGGCATCGAGATATTTCTCCGTGACCCGGTTTTGCCCCTCGATCCACGCCTGGGTATCGGTCGAGTCGATCTGTTCCAGCCAGCGGTAAGGATCCGCCACCGCCGTGCCGTTATAGTCATCCGCTGCGTCGACGGTCTTGCTCGCGGGATAGTCGATTGCCGGCTCGGCAAAGAGACGCTCGGCTGGAGCCCAAGCCAGCGCGACGGCGAAGACCAGGATGAGCAACATGAGATAGGAGCAGTGGAGGGGTTTTAAATCTTCAGGTCGTCCGGCGGCGTCGCGGTGTAGACATCGAAAGTGTTGAGCGTGCAGGCGAGCATGGCGTAGTAACCGATGGTCGCCGTAAGCTCGACCATCCCCTTTTCACCGAAGCGGCCGTAAATCGCCTGAAAGGTCGATTCGCTGACCCGATGAGTGTGAATGATCTCGCGCACGAAGCTGACGATCTGGGCGTCTTCGGAGGAAAAAGTTTCCGCGCCCTTCCTTTCATAAACCGCGCGAATCGTCGTCATCCGGATGCCCGCCTTTTGACCATGGCCGACATGCGCCGCCCATTCATGCTTGCAATCCAGCTCGCGCGCCGCCACCAGAGCCGTGAACTCGATCACTTTATGATCCAACGTTGATTCGAAACGCACATAACTGCCGAGGTGCATGGTGCGCTGCGCCAGCTCCGGGCTGTGTAAAAGCGCGCGCCAGGGCCCGCCAACCACGCCGCGGCTTTGCGCGATGGCGTCGTAAACTTCCTGATCCGCTGGAGCCAAGTCCTCTTTTTTATCGATCGTCGTGATGCGCGCCATGGGTTCTCCGTTTCTAACTGGAAAGTTTCTCTTTAAGCCATTGAGTCACGATGTTGACCACCTCGTCATTGGACTGCCCTTTCTTGCGCCCCATATGGCCCGCGCCCGCCATGATGCGCAGCTCTTTCGGGCTGCCGTGCTCGGCGAGCAGGTAGAGATCGCTGATCGGATGTTGGTCGTCTTCCTTGCCGTTGATGCAGAGCAGCGGCGCGCAAGGCCGGTCGATCAGGCCCTGGGTGACCAGGGAAAGACGCGGGGCGATCCTGAGCGTCTCTTCCAGCGTCTTGACACCCAGGACGTAAGAGCGCGCATCCAAAAGACTCGCCGGCCCCATCAAATACTGCGACGCGGTCAACGTCAACGCCGGTCTGAGCCATTCTTCTTGAAAGGTCCGGTGCACCCCTGCGCCCCAGTTGACCGCGCCGCGCAGCCGCTCGGGCTCGGTGTGGGCGAGCTTCGCCGCCCAGTAGCCGCCAAAGCTCCCGCCCATGCAAGCGATGCGCTTGCCGTCAAGATTCTCGTGCGTCTCCAGGTAATCCATCGCCGCTGAGAAAGTTCGCTCGGCCTGCAAGTCGCTGCCGAGACAGGGGTTCTCACCGGTGCCGGGGATGTCGATGGTGAAACAGGCGAGGCCCATCTTGAGCAGCCTGTCGTTGTTGGTGCGGCGATCTTCCTTCCAGCCATCGACGCCGCCCCAGTGCATCACCACCGGCGGACGCGCGACGCCGCTGGGAATCTGTAAATAGCCGACGACTTTTTTCCCTTCGAAGGGAATCTCGATCCGTTCGAGCGGCGGCTCCATCGCTGCCCCGGCTTTGAGAAAAGTGCGCAGCGCGCCTCTGTAGCAAATCATTTTTTCTGCGCTGCTCGGCACCGGATAACGACCGATGCGGTAATATTCGTAAGCTAGCGAGTAGGTTGCGCCGGCTTCCTTTTCCTTGCCCGTTTTTTTCTGCGCATCTGCCGACGCTTCGTATCTGAATCCGAACTTGCCCCACTCCCGTCCCCAGAGATCGGCGTCGAGAGTCGTGAGATTTTCCAAGACCTGCTCGACATCTTCCTTTTGTACCCGCTCGAACGGATTGATTCGGCCGACACGGTGCAAAATATCGGCTTTGATTTCTTCGAGAGACTTTTCCGCCATCCTGATGCCTTAGATTACGACGACGCAACAATCGTGGAGTGCTTCATGGCAAACTTCCCCCACCTGGGTAGCGCTGAGTTGGGACGGGCTTAACAGAAAGTGCCCGATTAACGCAAGCCCCGCAAGCGCGGATCGAGCACTTCGCGCAAGCCCTCGCCGACGAGATAATAGGCAAGCACGGTGATGAAGATGGCAAAACCGGGAAAAACCGCGAGCCACCAGGCAAAGGTCGTCGTGCTGGCTTCCTGCAAGATCGATCCCCAAGTGACCAGCTCCGCGGGCACGCCGATACCGAGAAAACTCAAACTTGACTCTACCAGGATCGCGCCGGCGATGCCGAGCACCACGGATACAATGACCGGGGCCAAGGCGTTTGGCAAAATATGTTTGAACATAACCTGGCGATCGGTCACCCCGAGAGCAATGGCCGATACGACATAGTCCTGACTTCGAATGCGAAGAAATTCATTGCGCGTGAAGCGTGCGATGCCGACCCAGCTGGTCATGCCAATGATCGCCATGGTGAGAAAAATACTCGGCGGCAATAACGCCGCTACCGTGATCAAGAGAAAAAAAGTCGGGATGGACAGCATGACTTCAAACATCCGCGAGATCACCAGATCGACCCAGGAGCCGAAATAACCGGCGATGGCGCCGAGCACGACACCGATTACGACGGCGATGCCGACCGCGACAAAACCGATGGAGAGCGAGACGCGCGAGCCGTGAATCATGCCGGCCATCACATCGCGCCCCAGCTTGTCGGTGCCGAACCAGTGCTTGGTTGAGGGCGGCTCCAGTGGTTCGAGCAGGTTGATATTGCCCGGCCGGTACGGAATCGGCGGATAGATTGCTCTGGCGCCCTCGAGCTTTTTAAACTCCACGTTCAACAGCTCCGCCGGCCAGCGGCCGAGTCCTGAGCCGACGATGTAGCTGCGAAAAATCGGGAAATAGGACTCGCCCCTATACTGCAGATAGTACGGCTTGTCGTTGGCGATAAAATCGGCGAGCAGCGCCATGCAGGCAAGCAGACAGACGACGTAGAAGCCGGCGAGCGCGATCGGATTGCGCTTGAAGCGCTGCCACACGTCGCGCCACAATCGTTCCAATTCGCCGGCGCTGGGTGCTGCCGCTGCTTCCGTGCCGACCCTGTTTGATGGCACCGCGCTCATTGTAACCGCCGGCCAAAAACGATGCGCGGGTCCACGGCGGCGAGCAATAGGTCGGAAATCAATATGCCGACCAGCGTTAGCACCGCGCTCGCTGTGAACAGCGCCAACACCGTCGGGTAGTCGCGCGCCAGCACGGACTCAAAACCGAGCTGGCCCAGCCCTGGAATGGAAAAAATCGTCTCGATAATGACGCTGCCACCGATGAGAGCAGGAAGGATCGACGCCAAGATCGTCACCTGTGGAATCAGTGAATTGCGCAACACGTGCTTGAACACCACGACTCTCTCCCGCAGCCCCTTGGCGCGCGCCACCTGGACATAATCCTGGCCGAGAACTTCCAGCATGCTCGCCCGCATATAGCGCGACATCCCGGCAAATCCGTCGTAGGAGAGCAAAACAACGGGCAAAAACAAATGCCAGGCGTGATCTTTAAATTTCTGCCAGAACGGCCAGCTCGCCGAATAATCCAGTGACTCGAGGCCGCCGGGCGGGAACAAATAATAAAAGTCGCCGCCGCAGATAAAGACCAGCGCCATGGTCGCCGCCCAAACCAACGGGACCGCAAACAAAACAAAGGCGATCAGGGTGGTGGCCTGGTCGCCGAAGGAGTTGGGATGGGTTGCCGAATAGATGCCCAAGGGAACCGAAACCAAATAGACGACCAGGAGCGACCAGAGATTCAATTTGACCGTCACCGGCAAGCGCTCGACGATCTTGTCCCACACTGGTTGACTATCTTTGAACGACTCGCCGAAGCTCAGCGACAAGAGATTTTTCAGCCAGACCGCATATTGCACGTGCAACGGCTTGTCCAGACCGAACTGGGCGCGCCATTGCGCCATGGCTTCATCCACCGCGCCGCGCTTTTCCACCGAGATACCGCCGCCCGCCGCGGCCCCGAGCCCGCCCGCCGCGCGCAACTCGGCCGGATCTCCCGGCGCCAGGCGCATGATAAAAAATCCGATCAAAGTGATGCCGATGAAAGTCGGGATCATCAGCAGCAAACGTTGCATCAAGTAACTGCTCATAAGGTTCCCGCTATTGCGCTGTCTCGGTATTGACGTATTTTTGCCGCGCCCGCGGCACCCACCAGTCGATCGGCCGCAGCCCGTCAGGGAAGACCTCGACCCCTTCGAAGCGACGGTTTACGGCGGAAACGATTTTGCCCGAATACAGAAATGTGTACGGCTGCTCGTCGTTGAGAATTTCCTGAAACTCCCTATAAAGCTGAATCCGTTTTCTTTCGTCGAATTCGCGCCGATATTCCTCCAGGATTCGGTCCACCCGCGGGTTCTTGTAGCTGATCGCGTTGGATCCCTTGTTCGCGGCTTGGGACGAATGCCATATCTGATAGGCATCGGGCTCGGTGGTCGACATCGCCCAGCCTAGCACGACGGCATCGAACTGATGATTCTTCACGTCGTTTAGAAAAATCGTCCAATCAAGCTGCCGCACGCTAGCGGCAATACCGTGCTTCTTGAGCTCATCCATGAGCACCAGCGCCACGCTCTCGCGCACCGCGTTGCCTGAGTTGACCTTGATCTCGAAGCGGAACGGAGTTTTCTTGCCGTCGATCACTTTGTCGAGAATACCGTCGCCGTCGGTGTCTTGCCAGCCCGCCTCACGCAGCAAGGCTACGCCCTTTTGCGGGTCGAACGGGTAGATCTTCAGATTTTTGTCGTACTCGGGCCGAAACAGGTAGATCGGACTATCGACGACTTCGCCAAGACCAAACAGGATGCTTTTGACGATCTGCTTTCGGTTCGTCATGTAAGTCATCGCCTGGCGCACCCGCTTATCGCGAAAGATCGGATGATCGTTGTTCCAGCCGATGTACGTATAGGTCGGCGCGAAATAATCGTATTTCTTGAATTCGCGACGGAATCTCGCGCTGTCGGTGCCGCGCACCGCCTGCACCGGCTGGAGCGCTTCCATATAATCCAGACTGCCGCTTTTGAGCCGGATCAACGCGGCATCCATATTGTTCACGACACGAAACTTGAGCCGGTCGACATGGGGCTGGTCAATGCCGGCCTTGCCGTTGCCCCAGTAATCACGATCACGCCGCAGCTCTATTTCGGCCCCGGTCTTCCACCGGGTAAACCTGTACGGCCCTGACCCCAAGGGGTTGCGATTGTAATTGCGGTTGAATTGCTCGCCGAATTTTTTCGCCTCTGGAGGCATTTTCGCGGGGTCCCCGGCGAGCTGTCGCACGCTAATCCGCTGCAAGAGATTTTCCGGGTCATAGTAGTGGCGTGGCAGCAACGTGATACCGCCGAGCACGCTTTCATTCAGAAAGTACGGCTCTTTGGTAACGAAACGAATCGTATACGGATCGACTAGCTCGGCGTCGACTAGCGAATTGAAGTAAACCCGTAGAAACGGCGCATTGACAAACGGACACTTGATCGCCTTGACGCTGAACAGAACGTCTTCACCGGTCAGCGGGCGACCATCTTGGAAGCGCACATCTTTCCGTATCTTGAAGGTGTAAGTGAGCTTGTCCCGGGAGATTTCCGGTCGCGCCAGAGCGACATAGGGCTTGAGAGCCAGAGTTTTCGGCTCGCGAGTCAACAAGCTCTCAAAAATATATCCGTTGATTTCGCTGGAGGAGGCATCGCTGCTGGTGAGCGGGTTGAGCACCTCCGGATCGCTAAGACTGTGGATCACCAGCCAGTCTCCCGTCACCGGTTTCCCCACATCCTTCGGCCCCGTCGCCGGCAGTGCCTCCGATACCTTCACCTCGCTCTTATCGCCGCAGCCAAGCAGCATGAGCAACGTAAGAGGCATCCAAAATCGGGCGAGCATCGTTTAACTACCGACCGCTTCGATGGGCACTTCCTGGACGTGGGACGGTTTTTGCTGAGAGAAGAGATCGGCGGGAAGCGCGGTGTTGATCTCCGGTTCCTGGTAATGAATCTCAAGTGTCTTTTTCTGCAGATGGGCCTCGAGCTGAATTTTTGACGGGAACAAGCCAGCGGCGGTCGAGATATAATCGCTGAAGCTGGCGCTCAATTCGACTTTGCCGTCGTCGTTAAAGCGCTCCCATTGGGTCGGCACCGGCTGCTGCGATTCGAAAGTGACCCTGTCCCGTTTGCTGCCGTTGAGTGAAAAGACCAGGGTGTTGCCTTCCTGCTTCCACGGCACCGACAGTTGCACCGGCGGCAAACCCAAGAGTAGCTGAGTCACCTCTTTCAGATCGAGAGGTATTTGCGTTAAGCGGAGCAGATTTTCTTTCGTGAGAGCGCCGCGAACGAACACGCCCTCGCGCAGATGGTAGCCGGTCACTTCTTTGGCGTTGGCCGTGACGATCAAGATCGCGCCCAAAAATGACAGCGTCTCCAAGCGCAGCTGCTCGGGCCGCTGCACCAAAACCGCTTCTTGAAAACCATGTTTGCCGTCCGGTCCGGCGTAGTCTACCTGCGCCAGCGCTCGAACCGAGCGAAACTGCTTAGCGCGCTGGGTGATCGACTCGATCAGTTGATCCGATTGCCACTGGGGAGGCGGCTTGGGAGGCACCGGCGGCGGCACGGTGGCGCAACCGCCGAGCTCGATTGCCAGGACGCCAACAACGAAAAGAATCAACCGCCGGTAGCCGGGAAAATTAGCGCGCCGGAAAGGCCTCAGGATCAAATTTTTTTCTCCAGGCGCTGGATTTTATCACGCACTCTTTTGGTCTGGTCGGGCTCCTTGGAGTGCTTGAGAGCCTCTCGATAGCGCATCAGAGCGCGATCCGGCATGCCGGCCTTTTCATAAGCATCGGCGAGATGTTCGATAATGGTCGGATCGTCCACCGTGATCTCCACCGCCCGCTCTAACTGTTCAACAGCTTTGGGATAGTCGCCCTTTTGATAATAAACCCAACCGAGGCTGTCGATATAGAAACCGTCGTTGGGCTGAATCTTGAGCGCCCGCTGGATCAAATCTTCCGCTTCGTCGAGCTTCACGCCCATTTCCGCCCAGGTATAGCCCAGATAATTGAGCGCCGCCGCGTTTTTCGGATTGATCTCGATCGCCTTTTTCATGTTGACGACAGATTTTTCTTTGTTCTTGTTCTCGTCGTAAAGGGCGCCGAGCTGAAAATGCGCTTCATCGCTTTTCGGATCTAAAGCCACCACCCGCTCCATGGCCTGGATCGCTTTAGGATATTCCTTGATCTTGCGGTAGAGCGAGCTTAAAAACGCGTAGATTTCTTTGCGATCGTTGCGCTTTTTAAGCGCGGCTTGGAGCGCATCGATAGCCTTCTGGGTTTGCTCTTTCCGGTCATAGAGATAGGCGGTCTGAATCCGCGCGTCGACGTAGAGTTCGCTTTTTTCGGAAACTCTTTCGAATGCTTCCAGTGCCTTGTCCTCTGCTTTCATCTCGACGTAGGTGGCGCCGAGATAATAACGCGCACGGTCATTATCCGGATCGCCGGCCAAAACCAGATTAAACTCGGTTGCCGCGCGCTCGAAATCGCCTTTTTCAAAGGAAATCAGCCCGATTCTGATCCGGGTCTCGCGCGGATCGACTTCGGCGCTCTGCAACGTTTCGAATTGGCGCAGCGCCTCGTCCAATTTGTTCTGGCCGACGTATAGCTCGCCCAAGCGGCGGCGCGCCCAGACATTCTGCGCGTTGAGCTGGAGCAGCCGTTGATAGGTTTGAATCGCGTCTTCGGTCTTGCCTTCGAGCTCGTAAACCAGCGCCAGATCCAACAGCACCGCTTCCGATTTTGGATTTAACTCCAGCGCCTTGCGATAACTCTGTTCGGCAGCGAGATATAGCTTGCTTTTGGCACGCACGCGGCCGAGGTAATAGTAGCCCAATGCGGAATTTGGGTCGAGCTTGAGCAACTCCTCCAACCGTTGCGTGGCTTGTGCCGGATCGTTGACCTGGATATAGAGCGCGCCCAAATAGAGCAACGCCTCTTGGTTTTTCGGATCGAGCTTGAGCACCTCGTTGTATTCGTTGATGCCCTTTGGGTTGTCACCGACCGACGAGTAGAGACCCGCCAATAGTAGATGATTGTCGACGTTCTTGGGTTCCAAACGCACGGCAGCTTCGGCTTCCGTCAAAGCTTTTTTTAAGTCGCCTTTGCGCAAGTACAGCGACGCCAGCCGAAAATGCAAAAACGCATCGTTCGGGCTCGCCTGCGCCGCATCTTCGAATTCTTTCAATGCGGCGTCGAAATCGCCTTCGCCGAGCAGCATTTGTGCCTTCAGAAAATGGCTAAAAGCCGCGGCTTCGGCTGGAATTTGGACCTTGGTTTGGTTGCGAAAAGGCGCTTCCGGCGTCCAGTTCAAATTGTCGGGAGGTAAATTTGGCTCGGGGACCGCAGTGGCGCACCCGGACAGAAGCAGAAAACAAATTGCCGCCCGAAAGGAGCGCATGTTCATCATTTGAAGGGTTAACATAACGATTCTAGGGGGTCAACGAAGCGTTGTCGTCGGTTTCATTCGGCGCGAGAACTATGATAATTTTGCCCGCAAGCGAGCCCCTCGCCAATCCTCGACGAACACCCGCTTATGGCGCAACTATCCCGCGACAACGCCCGGCAAGAAATGCTTCAACTGCGCCAGCAGATCGAAAGACACAATTACCGCTATTACGTGCTCGACGATCCGCTAATCAGTGACGCTGAATACGACCGGCTATTTCGCCGTCTGGTGGAGCTCGAAAAAGCCCACCCCGAATTGGCTACGCCGGACTCCCCTACACAGCGCGTCGGGGCCGCGCCTTTGGAGAAATTCTCCACCGTCCAGCACACCCTGCCCATGCTCTCGCTCAACAACGCGACGGATCCCGAGGAGATCAAAGACTTCGAGGAGCGCATCCAGCGATTCCTCAAGTATCAAGACGTCATTGAGTACGCGGTCGAGCCTAAAATCGACGGACTCGCTGTCGAACTGGTCTATATCGACGGCCGATTTACCGTGGGCTCGACGCGCGGCGACGGCATCAACGGGGAAGATATCACGCAAAATTTGAAAACGATTCGTTCGATCCCGCTGAGCTTGCGCGCCGGGTCCGCGCCGGTTCCCAAACGATTCGAGGTCCGCGGCGAAGTCTTTCTGTCGCGCCAGGCGTTTCAAAAAATAAATCGAGAGCGTGAAGAAGAAGGCCAACCGTTTTTTGCCAACCCGCGTAACGCCGCCGCCGGTTCGTTAAAACAGCTCGACTCGACGATCACGGCGAAACGACCTTTGGACATTTTTTGCCATGGTTGGGGCAGCGTCGACGGCACCAGCTTCGCCAGCCATTCCGCGTTTCGCGATCAGATCAAGGAATGGGGTTTGAAACCGGTGCCTCTGGGGCAGGTCTGCCGCGGCCTGGATGAGATCCTGCGCTACCGCGACGAAATCGAAACGCAACGGGACGAGCTGCCCTACGAGATCGATGGCTTGGTCGTCAAGGTCAACAGCGCCGATTTGCAGGAGCGCCTTGGCCAGATCGCCCGTTCGCCGCGTTGGGCCATCGCCTACAAGTTCAAGCCGCGCCAGGCGGCCACGCGGATACGCGCCATCGAGCCGCAGGTCGGCCGCACCGGCACCCTTACGCCGGTTGCGAGCCTCGACCCGGTGCCGATCGGCGGGGTAATCGTCAAAAGCGCCTCGCTGCATAACATGGACGAAATCGCCCGCAAAGATATTCGCATCGGCGATGTGGTGGTGGTCGAGCGCGCCGGCGACGTCATTCCCTACGTCGTCAAAGTCCTCGAAGAAAAGCGCACCGGCGAAGAGAAGAATTTCGTGATGCCGGAGCGCTGTCCGGTGTGCGGCTCGGAAGTCTTTCGCGAAGAGGGCGAAGCCGCCTACCGCTGCTCGGGCATTTCCTGCCCGGCCAAGCTTAAAGAAAGTTTAAAATTTTTTGGCTCGCGCGGCGCCCTGGACATTGAAGGGTTGGGCGAAAAATTGATCGATCAGCTGGTGGAGCGTGGCTTGGTGCAAGACCTAGCGGACCTTTATGGCTTGAATAAGGAGCAGTTGGCCGGCCTCGAACGAATGGCCGATAAATCGGCGCAAAACCTGCTCGACGCTTTGGAGCGCAGCAAGGACTCGACCCTTGCGCGCTGTCTCACCGCGCTTGGCATTCGCCATGTGGGTGAGGCAACCGCCAAACTCCTGGCCGAGCACTTCGGCGCGCTAAATAGAGTCGCTGGCGCGTCCGAAGAAGAGCTTATGGAAGTGCGGGAAATCGGACCGGAGGTAGCCAAGAGCATCGCGCGTTTCTTCGCTCAAGAGACCAATCGCCGCGTGATCGACAAACTTTTGGCCGCGGGCGTAAAATTTAAACATGAGCCTAAAAAAATTGGCAGCCTGAGCGGCGCATCTTTTGTCTTGACCGGCGGATTGGACAAGATGTCGCGGCCGGAGGCCCAGAAACGCATCGAAGCGCTTGGCGGGCGGGTCGCTTCGAGCGTTAGCCGCAACACAGCTTACGTTGTCGCCGGCGCCGAACCCGGCTCGAAGCTTAAAAAAGCCCAGGAGTTGGGAGTACGTATCCTGAGCGAAGAGGAATTTCTCGCGCTGTTAAGCGCGCCTCAATAACGGTCACGGCGCGGCGGCCGTCCGCTGCCCATTCCCCCGCTCGGGCGAGGCGCCTGGGGGCGGGCTTCACTGACGACGATGTTGCGGCCTTCGAAGTCCGTGCCATTGAGGGCGCTGGTAGCTTTTTCGGCTTCTTGCTCTGAACTCATTTCGACAAAGCCGAAGCCCTTCGATCGGCCGCTGAACTTGTCAGTGATAATCCTTGCGCTCACCACCGAACCATACTGCGCGAAATGTTGTTGAAGCCTTTCCTCGGTGACGTTGTAAGAAAGGTTGCCGACGTATAACTTTGCTCCCATCTTGCCCCTCCTTTTCGGTTCGACGATTGCTCAATCTGCCGGGATCGACTTAGCCAAAGGGCAGGGCCTCAATCGGGTCTCATGCACGGGAACCTCTCTGTCGGCGCGCTCTTCGGTAACCGAACCTTTTCGAAACGGCGCCAGCCTACAAAAGTCAAAGCGCGCTTGTCAAATCTTTTCAGGCGCCGTCGAGCGGCGAATCCGGCTTGCCGGGCCGGGCCCATTGGGCTAGATAAACGGAGGAATTTGCCATGGACAAGTCAGCGGAAAAAGCGCGGGTGCGGTTGCAAATTCGCGGACGGGTCCAAGGTGTCTACTTTCGGGCATCGACGGTTCAGCAGGCTCAACAGCTCGGTTTAACCGGCTGGGTTCGAAACTGTGACGATGGCTCGGTGACGGCGGTTGTCGAGGGCTCACGAGAACGGCTCGAGAAAATGATTTCTTGGTGTTGGCAAGGCCCTGCCGGCGCTCGGGTTACCCAGATCGATGTTGAATGGAGCTCGGCGCAGGACAGTTTCCGCGGATTTTCGGTCAAACGGTGAAGCGCAGCGTTCAAATAAAACCACTGGCGAGAGGAAGTAGTTTCCCCTCACCAGTGGTGCAGCGTTGGCAGCTGCAAGAGGAGTTTTTTAGTCGCCGTCAGGTTTTTCTGGCTTCGGCTCCGGGGCGGGCTCGTCCTGCGCGAAGCTCATGGGCGCGGACATATTGACGATTGAACCAATCAGGTTGAAAGCGAAGACCATCGCCAAGGCAATCATCAGTTTTTTCATGTTACGTTCACCTCCTCTCCTTAATTAATTTTGATTTCTCATTGACCAAACCGTCGATGCATACTGCATGGAGCAAGGCAAATGCCAAAATGCAATCGTCCATGAGCGGAGGAAGGAGCAATAAAAACCAGCCACTTAACATTGGTCGTGGATTATTGTTTGTAATCGCTGTTGCAAATTTCTACAGCGAATAAACCGCAACTCCTTCGTTCTGGAGAGGTAAGACGCCGTAGTGCTTGAATAAATGATAACGCGGGCAAATTCCTACAGCGACGAGGCAAGTTGCAACACAATCCGCCGCGCCACGATCACTGGAACGTCGAGCGACCGGGTTAGGACAACTTTTTTAACCAAGCACCGCTGCGGACTGAAAATTGCTGATGAGCCGAGCTGTCCTCCATGAAACTCGGAACGAAAATTATTCTCCTCATCGTCCTAACGGTCACGGTGATGATGACCGTGCACGGTTATCTGAGCGTACGTCAGGATGAGGAAAACGTTATGAGAGGCATACGCACGGGCATGCGCGGTTTTGCCCAGGCGGTGCGCGCGGCGCTCAGAGACATCTACGCCGATAATCAAAACCTCGCCGCGACTCGGGAATTTGCCCGGGCAGTGGCGCCAAGGGGAAATATTCACGGATTGATCGTTTATGATTTGGCGGCTCGACCGGTGGCGATATCATCGTCGTTGAGCTTTCCGGAAGACTTTCCGGAGATCGATCCTGCGCCCATTTTAAAATTAGATCCTCGGCCGGTATTGCGCGACAAAAAAGAGCTGGAAGGATATTTGCGCGACAAAGGGGCGTTTATTTATTACCGCATCGAGCCGATCTATACTTCTGAAGGGCAAACCGTCGGTGCCTTTGTCCTGGCGCGCCACGGCGTCGGTTTGATGACATCGATCGCCGAGCGGCGCGATCGCATAATCGCTACTACGGCGGCCTTGGTCCTGGGTCTATCCCTGCTGGTCTGGGTTATCGTCCAGCGCAGCATCGCCCGTCCCATCGGTCGGCTGATCGGCCGAGTGCGGGAACTCGGGCGCGGTCATTGGCAACAACGGATTCATGTGAGCGGCGACGACGAGGTGGCAACCTTGGCGCGAGAATTTAATTTGATGTCCGAAGAGTTGCAAAACAGTTATCAGCGCCTGGTGACCGAGCAGGGTGAAAAGCTCAAATTGGAACGAGATCTGCGCCGCTCCGAACGATTGGCTTCGGTCGGCCAGCTCGCTGCCGGCCTGGCCCATGAAATCGGCACGCCGCTCAACATCATCGGCGGGCGCGCCGAGCACTTGCTGCGCCGGCCGCGCAGCGCCGAAGAAATGAAAGACAACCTGCAGATTATTCGCTCCCAAAGTGAGCGCATTGCGGCGATCGTCAGACAATTGCTTGACTTTTCGCGCCGCCGCGAGCCCTTGTTTCGCAGCGTCGACATCGCGGCGTTGCTGGCGCGGGTGAAAGATCTTTTGGAGCATCAAATCGAGAACAAAAAAATCCAGGTGCAAATCGACCCTGATTCTTCGTTGCCTCTTCTGCGCGCCGACGCCGAACTGCTCCAGCAGGTGTTCATCAATCTGTTCGCCAACTCGATCTATTCGCTGAAGCCCGGTGGCACGATCAAAATCCGTGTCGAACCCCTCGCTGACGGCGAAGGTACGGCAGCTCCGAAAGGCGCCGCTCATAGCGTGCGTATTTACTTCGAAGACAATGGTGCTGGCATCGCACCGGAAAATCTCGGCCGGGTCTTCGACCCTTTTTTCACCACGAAGGATATCGGCGAAGGAAGCGGCTTGGGCTTGTCGGTGGTGTTTGGAATCATCAAAGATCATGGCGGTGAAATCCGCGTCGAAAGCGAGCTCGGCAAGTTTTGCCGTTTCATCATCGATCTACCGAGCGCCGCGACACAACCCAAGCTCGAATCGACCGCCGTCGCGCCATGAACCCACCCGTCAAACCACCCGCGGCGCGCCGCCGGCGCATCCTGATCGTCGAAGACGATCAGGAGATGTCGCGCTTTTTAACCGACCTTTTGGTCGAAGAAGGCTGCGAGGCCGAAGTCGCCAATGACGGCCTGTCAGCGTTGGAAAAATATCAGAAAGACTCTTTCGATCTCGTCATCACCGACCTCATGATGCCGCGGATGAAAGGAACCGAGCTGGTGCGCCGGCTCAAAGCCGTTGATGCCAATGCGTTGATTCTTCTGATCACCGCTTTCGGCACCATCGAGAGCGCGGTGGAAGCCATGCGTGCCGGGGCGTTTTATTACGTCACCAAACCGTTTCGCTCCGACGAGCTGCTGCTTCACGTGCAGCGCGCTCTCGAGCAGCGCCAGTTACGCCAGGAAATCGATCAACTGCGCACCGAAGTGGAGCGGCGCTATCGCTATAGCGACATGATCGGGCGCAGTTCGAGCATGAAAAAGCTTTTCGAGACTCTCGCCCATATCCGCGATCTCACAGCCAATGTACTGATCCTCGGTGAAAGCGGCACCGGCAAAGAAATGGTTGCGCGCGCGCTGCATGCCAACGGCTCGCGCGCGTCCGGCCCCTTCGTCGCCGTCAATTGCGCCGCGATCCCCGACACTCTGCTGGAAAGCGAGCTATTCGGCTATGTCCGCGGCGCCTTCACCGACGCTCGCAAGGACCGGCCCGGGCTTTTTCAAGAGGCCAACGGCGGTGTGCTCTTCCTCGACGAGATCGGCGAGATTCCGCTGACACTGCAAGCCAAGCTATTGCGTGTCATCGAAGATCGCGAAGTGCGCCCTTTGGGCAGTAACAAAAGCGAAAAGGTGGACGTCCACCTGATCTCGGCGAGCAACCGGGCTTTGGAGGAGTTAGTTCAGGACGGCCGCTTTCGCCATGATCTTTACTATCGGCTCAACGTCATCCGTATCGACTTGCCGCCCTTGCGCGACCGGGTTGAAGATATTCCGCTCCTAGTCGATCATTTCCTCCGCAAGTTTGCCGCACAAAGCCCGCGCGAAGTGACAGGTATCGAGCCGGACGCTCTGGCACTGCTGCTGCGCCATCGCTGGCCGGGCAATGTGCGCGAGCTGGAACACGCTATCGAGCGAGCGGTCTTGTTGGGTCGAAATGCCAGTATCGGCGTGGAGGATTTGCCGGCTTTTTTGCGCGCTGCCGATCAACGCAAGTTGCCTTTGGGTGAGGCGGTGGCGCGCAGTTTCACGCTGCGCGACCTGGAGCGGGAATATATCGAGCGCGTGCTCGAAAATACCAACGGCAACAAGAGCGAAGCGGCGAAAATTCTCGGCGTCGACCGCACCACGCTCTACCGCAAGCTGGAAGAATATAAGCTTAAGAGCTAGCGCTCTCGTCGAGATCAAGGGTCAGGCGGTAAATCGCCTTCTTGGAATAGCCGTAGCGCTCGCCCAGGAGCTCGGCAATCGCTTTGACATGCATGCCTTCGCTCTTGAGGCGGCGGATCTGCTCCTTCAATACGCTTTCCGACACCGTCGCATCGCCGGAAAATCCCCGCACTACGAGAGCGATTTCGCCGCGCAGCGAAGTGCCATCGAGTCCGGCCAACAGCTCGCTCACCGTGCCGCGGCAAAATTCTTCGTGAAGTTTGGTTACTTCTCGCGCTATAACCATCTCGCGCGCGCCGAAAATGTCGAGAATGTCGCGCAGGCATTCTTTGAGGCGATGAGGCGCCTCGTACAAAACCAGCGTGCGCGGCTCTTCGCGCAGCGCTACCAAGCGGTTGCGCCGCTCTTGCTTGGCGCTGGGCAAAAATCCTTCGAAGACGAAGCGATCCGAAGGCAGTCCGCTGGCGCTCACCACCGCCGCCACGGTCGATGGGCCGGGAATCGGCGTGACTGGAAATCTCGCCTTTATCGCAGCGAGCACCAGACGATAGCCCGGATCGGAGATCGCCGGGGTGCCGGCATCCGAAACTAGAGCGATGCGCTCGCCGCGCCCAAGCCGCTCGACCAACGCTTGCGCCTTGGCGCGCTCGTTGTGCTCGTGATAGCTCGTGAGCGGCGTGATAATGCCGTAGTGATTGAGCAAATGGCGCGTATGGCGGGTGTCTTCGGCGGCGATCAGATCGACTTCTTTTAAAATCCGCAGCGCGCGCAGCGTGATGTCTTCGAGGTTGCCGATGGGTGTAGCGACGACGTAGAGGATTCCAGTCATTTTTATTTATAACACCGAGTGTTGAGGACTGAGTGCTGAGCGGAAACTCAGGACTCGCCACTCAGGATTCATCACGACCTGCCCCAGTCTCGCGAACAGCGGAAATCGCGATCGATGGTGCGCTGGGAGACTTTGGCGATCACCGGCAAGCGGCGCTTCAATTGCGAATGGATAATTTGCGACACCATGTCGACGACAAACGGCAGCTTGCGGCTAAACGCTTTGGACTTAGTAATTTCTGCCGATCTCATCGTCAGCACTATGGTGGAACCGGTGTCGCGTAAGAAATAGACGGTTAGGCTCAAATCGGGAAAGTTCAACAAATTGGCGGCCTTTGTGCGTGCCCGTACGATGTTTCCCTCATAGAGGTCCGGATTGGCCCGGAGATCGACGAGCTTCGGGTTGATCTGGGCGATGGCAATGCGGATCGACACGCGTAAGTCTCCATTAGAAAAAGGCGCGGTAAATTTTTACAAAATTAACATAGCGATCGGCTGACTTGCAATTTCGCCTCTGGCCGCCTATTTTTGTTTCATCGCTCATGCTTCAGGCATCGGATTTGGTGTTGGCGGGATAAATATGGACAATAAAGTGCTCATATTTGGCAAAGACCTCTGACCCTACACCGCGAGCGCCCGGGAGGCTTTCGCTCGCCGCAAGGTCCCCTACGAGTACATCAATGTCCTGGAGGATGAACAAGGCCTCGCGCGCATGCTCAGATTTTCAAATGGCCGCCATCAGGTCCCGGTCATCGTTGAAGCCGGCACAGTGACGATCGGCTTCGGAGGCTCGTGAGAAGTATAGCCTGCCGACGGCGTCGGCACTCGGTTTAAGCTCAACTCCCACCAGATCAAAGTTTCAAGGCCCATTGTGAGTAATCCGATCGAGCCTCTAATCGCCGAGAAGATCCGAATTCTTTTCGGCGCCGATGCGAAATTAACCGCGCTGACAGCGCTCGCCGGCGATGCTTCGAGCCGACGTTATTACCGCGGTCGATTGAGCGCCGGCGCGCCGGCGTCTCTGGTCGTCATGGCATTACCCGCGGGCAGCGCTCTGCCGCTTTCCAGCGATGAGCTGGCGATCTTCAAGGAGGTGCCAAACGAACTGCCGTTCTTGAACCTGCATCGCTTTCTCAGCAGCGTCGATGTCAACGTCCCTAAGATCTACGGCCAATGGCAGAAAGAAGGGATTATTTTCCTCGAAGACCTCGGCGATACCGCCCTTTGGGACCGCGTCCAGGGGCTGTCGGACAATGAAGTTACCGCGTGGTATCGCAAGGCCATCGACGAGCTGTTAAAGCTGCAAGTCCGCGGGACGGCGCACCGCGATCCCTCCTGCATCGCCTTTCAGCAACGTTTCGACCTTAAGCTTTATCTTTGGGAGTTTGAACATTTTATCGAGTGGGGCTTGGTCAAGCGCCCGGGCGCCAAAGTCGTCCCATCGCTTCTTGATGCTCTAAGAAAGGTGTTCGGAGAGATTGCGGCGATTTTGGACCGCCAAAGCGGCTGCCTGAATCATCGCGATTACCACAGTTGGAATTTGATGATTCACAACGACGCGGTGCGGGTCATTGATTTCCAAGACGCGCTGCTCGCGCCGCCGCAATACGATCTCGCTTCGCTGCTCAACGACCGCATTACCGACAGCGTCATCCGGCAACCGATCGAGGAAGATCTCGTCCGCTACTACGTGGACCGACGGCGGGCGCTCACCGGGCAATCGATAATTGACGAGGAATTTTTCGAGATCTACCGCCTCTCGGCGATTCAGCGGGACTTAAAAGTCGTCGGCCGCTTTTATTATCTCGATCAGGTCAAAAACAAACCGGGTTACATGAAATTCGTACCCCCGACGGTGCGCCGTCTCATACGTAACCTGGCTAAGGCGCCGCAAACGAAAGCGATCCTGCCGCCGCTGCTCGATCATTTCGAGGCGATGCTGTGAAAGCCATGGTGCTCGCCGCCGGCCAAGGAACGCGTCTGCGGCCGATCACCGACAGCCTGCCCAAAGCGCTGGTGCCGGTGGCCGGCCGGCCCATGATCGAGTATGCGCTCTTGCTTCTGCACCATCACCGCATCGACGAAGTGATCATCAACTTGCATCATTTCGGCGCGCAGATCGAAAGCCACTTGGGTGACGGTGCGCTCTTCGGCCTTAAGATCGCTTATTCCCGCGAGCCGGAGCTGCTGGACACCGGCGGCGGTCTGCTCAAAGCCAAGTCTTTTTTGCAGGACGGCACGTTCATCGTCATCAATACCGACGCGCTCATCGACCTGGACCTGACCGAGCTTATCGACTTTCACCGCAGAGTGAACGCCGCGACAACGCTGGTTTTGCGACCCGACCCGCGCGCCGACGAATATGGGTCCATGGACATCGACGAGTCCGGCCGCCTCTGCCGCTTCCTCGACAGCCGGGCGCCGGTGACGCCGGTGGGGGGAACACACAAGTTGATGTTTACCGGCGTGCAGATCGTCGAGCCGAAAATATTCGACTACATGGAGCGAGCCGGTGCGGCGGAGAAGTTCAGCACGACGAAACACACCTATCCGCGGATGTTGGTCGGCGGCGAAGCGCTTTACGGCTTTTGTTTCAACGGCTACTGGCAAGATCTCGGCACGATGGAGCGGATCCGAGAAGCGGAGCGTAAGCTGCGCAGCGGTCAGGCGCGGCTGCATTTCTTATAATCTGACACGGTGTTTCTCCGGCGGCGGCACAAGAATGGAAAAGAATTGTCCACTTTGGTCTCATGCCGTTCCCGAAGGCTCTAATCCAGCGGCAAAAATCAGCTGAATTTTCTTGGTGCCAACCCTCATTCTGCCCGAGCCTCGATTGGCTAAAAATTTGCTATCTGTCAGAATAGTGAAAGCGATGCTCAAGCCCAGAGGCTCATGATTGACCAAGTTCTAGATAGTTTGCGAAGACTGCAAAATCCCGACGGCGGTTGGGGCGCGACCGAGGGCAAACAGAGCAATACCGAAGCGACTTCCTTAGCCATTGCCGGACTCAGGGCGCTTGATACAGCCGCCGCCGTCCAAAGCGCCGTACGTGGCGCCGGTTGGCTCGCCCAGAGGCAAAATCAAGACGGTAGTTGGCCGTTGAATGACGTCACCCAAGAGGGTTCATGGACCACTGCCCTGGCGATACTGGCGCTCGGCGGTTTTTCGGAGCATCGCTCGGGCATGCTCCGCGCCGCCCGCTGGCTGCTGCAGCAGGAAGGCAGCAAACCGGGAATCTTGGCGGAGCTGATTTTGTGGGCGACGGGGAAAACCAACGTCAATGAATTGAATAAAGACCTCGTCGGTTGGTCCTGGGTCCCCAACTCGTTCAGTTGGGTCGAGCCCACCAGCTATGCCCTCATGGCACTAAAAAAAGTCAGAGCCTCGCTTGTCGATACAAACGTGAATGAGCGCATCCAGCAAGGTGAAGCGGTCATTTACGATCGCATGTGCAAAGGCGGCGGCTGGAATTACGGCAATTCCAAAGTCATGGACTATGCGCTTTGGCCCTATCCGGATATCACGGCCGTGGCACTGATCGCTTTGCAAGATCGCGCCGCGGAGTCGGCGAATCGGGAAAGCATGCAGCGCTTGCGGGAAATGGTCAAGGAAGTGGATTCGGGCTTGGCCCTATGCTGGGGCGCGATTTGCTTCAATCTTTACGGTCAGGAAAATGTCGATTGGAAACCGCGCATCGAAAAGCATTTTACCGAGAACGGTTTCCTGGGCGAAACTAAAACTTTGGCCTTGGCGCTTATGGCGCTGAGCGGCAACGGCGCTCCGCTGCGCCTCTGACAAACATGCTTGACCGCCGGGATTTTCTAAAATACGCCGCCATCGGCTCGCTTTTTCCACTCGTCGCTAACTGCGATCAGTCGGCGCGCTGGCTGCCCCAGGCGTTTCGCAAAAAGAATCGCTCCCGCGTCGCGGTTTTGGCGGCGAAAAGCTACGATCAGCCGCTCAAAGATATCATCGTCAGGGGCATTCGTATGTTCGGCTTGGAGGTCAAAGGCAAGCGGATCGTCCTCAAGCCCAATTTGGTGGAATTCGATCCTAAGGGCGCAATCAACACCAACCCGGCCGTCGTCGAGGCGGCCGTCGATTCCTTTCGGATCCTTGGCGCCGCCGAAGTGATCGTCGCGGAAGGCCCGGGACACCGCCGCGACAATGAATATCTCCTGTCGGCGTCCGGCTTGTACGAAGTCGTCAAAGAGCATCGGATTCGCTACGTCGATCTAAACTCCGACGACGTCCGGGTCACGCCGTTGCGAAGCAACTTCACCAATTTCGGCAAATTGTATTTGCCGCAGACTCTTTACAACGCCGACCTGCTGGTCTCCATGCCAAAATTAAAGACCCACCACTGGGCCGGAGTCACGCTGTCGCTGAAAAACATGTTTGGTGTGATTCCAGGAATTGTCTACGGTTGGCCGAAAAATATCCTCCACTGGCAGGGGATTCATGAGAGCATTTTGGACATCAACAGCTCCCTGCCGTTGCCCCAGTTCGCCATAGTCGACGGCATCGTCGGCATGGAAGGCAACGGCCCGCTGCAAGGTCAATCCAAGCAGACCGGCGTTTTGATTTTCGGCGACGATCTCGTCGCCGTCGACGCCAGCGCGGCGCGAGTGATGCGAATCGATCCGCAGAAGATCAAGTATCTGGCCAAAGCCGGCGAATTTCTGGGCAATCTCGCCGCCGACCGAATCGAGCAGATCGGTGAATCCCTCGAAAGCGTTCGGCAGGACTATCAGGTCATCGACGATTTTAAACGCCTGAAAATTTGATTCTATCTGTCCGCAGCAGATCCGCATTGCGCGCAACGATCCACCCGAATCGCTCAGCAATGGCCCCTTTCGTCTCGCTCGCTCGGCTTCGATCACGTTTGCGCACCTGGTTTGCTAGCCACGGAACCTTATGTGTGTTAGCTTCCACGCTTGGCGGAAACGATGGCATCTTTGGGATTTTACCTGCCGACGGTCGTATTCATCTCCCTCATCGGCGGCTTTCTGCCGCTCCTCCGCGAGCTGTCGCAAAGGGCGTTGGCACTGCTGTTGAGCTTCAGCGCCGGAGTACTCTTGGGCGCGGTTTTTTTTCATATGCTGCCCGAGACCGGCAGGATATTGGAAGATGATATCGGCTGGCCCATCCTGGCGGGGTTTCTGCTCATCTTCGTGATGGAGCGGTTTGTGTTCGTGCACGCCTGCGAGGAGCGCGAATGCGACATCCATCACATGGGTATCCCGGCGTTCTTGGGAATCTCGCTGCACAGCTTGCTGGACGGTCTTGCCCTGGGCGCCGGTCTCATGCTGCCGCAGCTCGGTCCAGTGGTGCTGTTGGCGGTGCTCATTCACAAAATGCCCGACAGTATTTCGATCTCCTCAATTTTGCTTTCCGCCGGTTGGGATCGCCACCAAGTCGCACGGCTGAATTTGCTTTTTTCTTTGACCACGCCCATCGGCGCCCTGTTGGCGTATCTGTTTTTCCGCGCGCTCTCCGACGAGAACGTCGCCATCGCCATCGGCATCTCCGCTGGGACCTTCCTGGCTATCGCTACGGCCGATATCCTGCCGCAGGTTCATCGGATAGAGAATCGCAATCCGCTCACTTTAATGTTCTTGGTGTTCGGCCTCGCCGTAAGCTGGGCCGGCAGGCTTATCGCGCACTGACTTGGGATGGGCGAAACGCTCACTGCAATGGTAAAAATCGCACACTTATTTAACCGGCGATTCAACACTATCTACGGCGGCAGGAAATTCATGGGTTCCGGAATCGTCGCCGGACCGCGGCGTATTTTGAGCTTGCGATTTCATCAAGCGCAAAGCTTCCTGATAATGTCTCTCCGCTTCCTCGGTTTTGCCTTGGCTCGCCAGCCATCTTGCCAGAGCGACGCGAGCGTCGGCGGACTCCGGTTTCAGCCGGACCACTTCTTCGAGTTGTGCTTCCGCCTCTTCCACTCGCCCCTGGCGCGCCAGAACCGCCGCCAAGGCGAGGTGAATTTCGGCCTGGTTCGGATCCAATTGTATCGCCTTGCGCAGGTTATCGGCGGCGCGCCCCAGATCGCCCTGCTGGGACAGCACGCGCCCAAGATTGAAATACCCCTTGGCGTAACGCCGATCAATTTCGATGGCGCGGCGAAATTCCGCCAACGATGATTCGACTTGTCCGGTTGATGCAAGCATAAGCCCGAGGTTGTTGTGCGTGTCGGGATCATCAGGGTGAATGCGCAACGCCTCGCGGTAATGGGTGATTGCCTCCTGATACCTTCCTTGTCTTGCGATGTAGCGTGCCAGGTTGTAATGCGCAAAGCTGGAATTGGGATCGATCTCGAGCACCCTGCGCCAAAGCGTCTCGGTGTTGCGCCAGATCGCGCTTTGCTGCCAGGTAAAAGCTCCAAGCACAGCTACGATTACCAGCGCCACTGCAAAAGTTGCCGCGGCGGGAAAAGCGCGATGCGGCTGCTGGTATCGTCTCAAAACAAACAACAGCGCTCCGCCCGCCAGCACAGCCCAACCGAGGCAGGACAAATAGCTGTAGCGGTCCGCTGCAAGTTGCGGTCCGGTCGGCACCAGCCCGGAAGTCGGCGCTAACACCACTAAATAGTAGAGCCAACAGGTAAGGCCCGCCGGCCAGCGATCTTTGATCCGAAACAGCCCTATTGAGATCGCAGCGGCGAAAACGCCGCCGATGAGGCTCCCTAGGTACCACGATCCGAAATTGGCTGGTATCTGATAGAGCGGCGACAGTCCGACTGGTATAATGGTTTTCCAGACATAAAAACCCATAGCAAAAAAAACCTGCGCCAAGCGCTGGCCGATTCCATAGCTTTGCAGCGATTTGAATGCCGATGCTTGCTGCTGACCCATTATCGCAAGCGCGGCAAATACGGCCGCAACGACGACAAACGGAATCTTCTCGCGCCATAGCGAGCGCGATGCCGGTGCAACCCATTGGCGAAAGTTCCACGTCAGCCGCCGAAGCGGGTAGATGTCGAGCAAGAATAAAACCACGGGCAACGTCATCGCCGTAGCTTTCGACAGCAATGATAGGAGATAAAAAGCTAACGCCGTGATCATCCAGCGCCGCGATCGGTCACGATCAATTAATTCGTCATTCGCCCGCAGGTAAGCGTAGATCGTCCCTAGGTAGAACAAACCCGACAGAACATCACGCCGTTCCGTTGCCCAAGCCACCGATTCTACGCGCAGCGGATGGAGCGCGAAAAAGAGGGCGGCAAAGGCTGCGCTAAAATTTACCGGCCAAGGTTTTTCGCGGTCCGACTCGGCCAGTGCCAGGAACAGCAACCGGCGGCTGACGAAGTAGCAAGCGACCGCGTTAGCCGAGTGCAGCAGTAGATTGGTCAGATGATAACCGGTTGGATTCATTCCCCACACGGAATAGTCTAATCCAAGCGTCAACCAGCTCAGCGGTTGATACGGCCCCATGTGAAAGGTCGTAAACATCCAACCGAGGTGACTCCGGCTCAAACCACGAAAATTCCGGTTGCTTACCAGATTCTCGAAATCGTCCCACTCGACGAAGTCGTTTGAAAGTACCGGCAGGAATGCCACCCAGGTCGCTAAAACAACGGTCAGCGGAATTAGCCAGCGGATAAGAACATTGCCAACTACTACCTTGGATGAGTTGCTTGACTTCCGAACTTTTCTAGGGATATTGCTTTTCATTCGGTTTCGGTCAGGAGGCAGATGGCATATAACAGCCTACAACAGTTCGTTCAAGTTTTATCGCAACAAGGAGAGCTTAAGCGCATTTCATACCCGGTCAAGGCGGAATTGGAAATCACCGAGATCGCCGATCGGGTGATGAAAAGCGGTGGCCCGGCACTGCTCTTTGAAAACGTCATCGGCAAACAGATACCGGTGTTGATCAACGTCTTCGGTTCGAGCCGGCGCATGGCGCTAGCCCTCGGCGTGGGCGATGTCGAGGAGATAGCCAGCGAGATCGCTCAGCTCATCCAGACCAAGCCGCCAAAATCGTTTAAGGACAAGCTTCATCTGCTCGGCGATTTGATCAAGCTCGCGGGAATTCCACCCAAGATCGAAAAAAATGGTCCCTGCCAGGAAGTCATCGAGCGCGAGCCAAATCTGAGCACACTGCCGGTGTTAACCTGTTGGCCGGGCGATGCGGGCCCCTTCATCACCCTACCAATGGTGTTTTCCAAAGATCCAACCAAGGGCACGAGAAACGTCGGTCTCTATCGCATGCAGATTTTCGACCGGCAAACCGCCGGAATGCATTGGCACCCGCACAAAGTCGGCGCGCGCCATTACCGGCAACAAAAAGAAACCACCGGCAAACTCGAACTGGCGGTTTGCCTAGGCGGTGATCCGGCGTTGATCTATGCTGCTACCGCGCCGTTGCCGGACCAGATCGATGAGATTCTTTTTGCTGGTTTTCTGCGCAAGAAAGCCATATCGCTGGTTAAAGGCAAAAGTGTGGACGTGGAGGTACCAGCGGATGCCGAAATCGTCATCGAAGGCTACGTCGATCCCGCCGAGCCGCTTCGTCGAGAGGGACCGTTCGGCGATCATACCGGATTTTACTCTTTGGCCGATGACTATCCGGCGTTTCACGTCACCTGCATCACCCACCGAAAAAACCCGATCTACCCGACCACCATCGTGGGACGGCCGCCGATGGAAGACGCCTATCTAGGCAAGGCGACAGAAAGACTGTTTCTGCCGCTGCTGCGCGTGACCCTGCCCGAGATCGTCGATATGAATCTGCCGGTGCACGGCGTGTTTCACAATCTCGCCATCGTCGCGATCAAAAAAGAATATCCCGCCCACGCGCGCAAAGTGATGCACGCGCTTTGGGGCCTGGGACAAATGATGTTTACCAAGACCTTGCTGGTCGTCGATCACGATGTAAACGTGCACGACCTTTCCGAAGTCGCCTGGATCGTCGGCAATCACATCGATCCAAAGCGCGATGCGGTGTTCGTCGAAGGACCGGTCGATGTACTTGACCATGCCGCCCCGGCCCTCGGATTCGGCTCCAAGTTCGGCCTCGACGCCACCCGTAAATGGCCCGGCGAAGGGTTTGAGAGGGAATGGCCGGACGCCATCGTGATGGACGACAAAACGAAACGATACGTCGACTCCATTTGGGACAAGCTCGGACTATGAACGGTCAAATCGAGTCTCCTTTGGAAGACCAAACGGTCGGATTTAAAATCGCTCACTACGCGAGCTTGGTACGATTCTCTCATACGGTTTTCGCTCTGCCTTTCGCACTGTCGTCGGTGGCTCTGGCTTGGCCAAAACATCCGGTAACGCTGCCAATGCTATTATGGATCCTGGTGGCGATGGTTGGCGCTCGCACTGCGGCAATGGGCTTTAATCGCTTGGCGGACCGAAGGTTTGACGCGCTTAACCCACGTACCCAAGGCTGGGAGTTGGCGCGCGGCGCGGTGAAAGTCTGGGAAGCCGCTGCGCTCACCGTCGTGGCGGCGTTGGTGTTTGTGTTCGCGTCGTATCAGCTCAACTGGCTTTGCTTCGCGCTGTCCCCGCTCGCCCTGGTCATCGTGTTTTTCTATTCGCTGACCAAAAGGTTCACCTGGGCTTCGCATCTATTCCTGGGCCTGGCGCTGGCCGTCGCCCCTGTCGGCGCCTGGTTGGCAGTGGCCCGGCCTCCCTTTGAAATCGGCGAGCTTTTCGTGCCGCTTTATCTCGGCCTGGCGGTAGTGTTTTGGCTCTCCGGCTTCGACATCATTTACTCTCTTCAAGACCGCGAATTTGATCACGCACACGGCCTCCATTCGATTCCCGTGCGCTTTGGCGTCGCCGGTGCGCTGCGCTTTTCGAGCGTTTTCCACTTTTGTACCGTTTTGTTTCTCGGATTGGTCGGCCTAACTGCGGATCTCGGCTCCATCTATTGGTTTGGATTTGCCGCCGTCTCATTCATTTTGTTCTGGGAACACCGCATCGTGCGCCCAGACGATCTGTCCAAGATCAATCGCGCTTTCTTCGATTTTAACGCTTACGTGAGCATTGGCTATTTTCTCGCAATCATCGCCGATCTCAGCTTGGGTCGATAAGGAAACTCTCGACGGGCGCATCGCAACCTACTCTGACTCCTGGTATCGACGTCGCCGACGAAAAAAATTTTTATGATGGAATATATCGGCATATTTGCAATCGGCTTTGGCATTAGCGCATTCGGAACGCTTGTGGGATTCGGCGGCGGTGTTTTCATGGTGCCGATTCTTACTCTAGTCTTTCAAATCCCGATCCAGTTGGCGATCGGCTGCGTCATCATCGCGTTGTTTCCTTCTGCTCTGCTGTCGACGATTCTCAATTCCCGTCTTCGCTTGGTCGATTTCGTAGTCGGCATTATGCTGGAAATCCCCACAGTCATCGGTACGATCATCGGCGCTCGGCTTACCAACACTCTGCCTACCAATCAACTCGAAATACTTTTCAGCATCATGATCATTTGTGTCGGAATAACCATGCTCCGGAGAAAAGCAGATTCCGGTTCCACACAACTTAGTTTTTTTAACAAATTAAACGGGCTTCCACCGAGATTTAAGCGCGAGACCGCGTCGGGTACCTATCGGATGAGCGGATTGACCGTAACGCTTTTCGGCCTGATCTCGGGAATGATCGCCGGGTTGTTTGGCGTTGGCGGCGGTTTTATCAAAGGACCTTTGATGGTACTCGGCTTCGGTATCCCCGCGCGAATCGCTGCGGCGACGGCTTTATTCATGATTGTCATCACCAGCGCGGTGGGATCGATTTCGCATTACCTGCTCGGACATATTCAGTGGGAAATCGGTCTTCTGCTGGTGTTATCGTTTACGTTGGGCGCAATCTTCGGTAACCGCCGAGCACGGGTGACATCGGAAACCACCCTAGTAAGATTTATCGGTGTCGGACTAATTGCGGCCGGATTATCGATGGCCGTTTCAGTCGCGACGCATGCGGTTTGAACTCGACGGCAAATACCCATCTGGGTATGCATTCACCGCCCTAAACGCGCTTTAGCAAAAAGATTGACAACATCGATTCCCCTTTCTAAGCTTTGCTTACGAAGGGAGAATGCGCATGCACTCTATCGCCTACGTAAAGATAGCGCTTGTGATCGGCATCCTTTCCGCAACCGGTTGTATAACTCTTCAAACCGGTTCCGAATTTCAAGCCGGGCGGCAAGCTTTTCTTAAAGGTCAAAATGAAAACGCTCTGGCGTATTTTCAAAGCGCGGCTCAAAGGGATCCGGCGTATTCCTACGGCACTGCTTATCGGCAGAACGTCTGGAGCTACGTTGGCCGGTCCCAGTACGCTCTTGGCCGCTTGCCCGAAGCGCGTCAGACTCTCGAGCGGGCGCTTGCCACGAGACAAAATGAAGATCTGACACGCCTGTATCTTGGCCTGACCTTGGCTAAAAGCGGCGACCAGCAAAGCGGCTTAAAAGAGATCGAGGCCGGCATGAAGGGCATTCACGACTGGCTCGATTACGTCAACACAGCTCATGAATTTTCGTTCGGCCAATATTGGGATCCGGCCCGCAACATTCGCTCGACCATTCAAGGAGATTTGGCGATGATATCGGGGCGGGAACTCGATTGGCAGAAACTCATGGCCGACGGTGAGTGGATTGCCCAGCGGATGGAAGAAGAGGGTGACCTGGCCCGCCGCGACGAGTCTCAAGACCGTGACCGCGACAGCGACAGCGATTCCGAGCCCTGAGTCGGTCAACGCACGACGCCCTGTCCAGGTTTAAAGCCTAGACAGGGCGTCGTGACAAGAGCATCCAAGCAGATTCCTACCTTCTTTTCCTAGCTGCTGGTCTGGAAAATTACTCTCCGTAGAGTGGTCGGGTGTTTTGGAATTGGGCGTTTTTCTGGAAATTATCTTCGTCGTCGATCAGTGCCATTAGACGATCCGTGCTTTCGATTATATTTTTTTTCTCTTCAACCCCTTTGGTCAGTAGGAAAGCCGTGCGCCGCAGCGACGCTCGGATCAACCCTCGACTATCCCAGTACAGGTAGTTGTGATAGCCATCGACCAGCGTCTTATTCGCCAGCGTAACGCCGCCTTTAAGAGTTTCAATACCTTTCTCATTCTGACCTATACGTAACTGCGTGACGCCCAAGGCGAGCCAAGCCTGCTCATCCTCTTTATTCACCGCCACCGCCCGCTGCAGAACCGCGAACGCGTCTTGGTACCTTCCCTTTCGGTAATAGGCGCGGCCCAAATACATCAGGCTAGACTTATATGTCGGATCCTGGCCGACGACAGACTCCAGGGAAGTAATTGCCTTATCCATATCGCCGCCCCTGCCGCGCAAAAACTGATCTCTGCCCTCCTCGTACCGTCCTCCGACGCCAAATCGTGGAACTTGGAAATTGCACCCAGCCAAGACCATAGCGAAAGAAATAACTGCTACCGGCATGAGCGACGAAGAAAAGCGACAGGGTCGAAGCGTGAAATGCATAAATACCCCGGAAAACGTCCAGAATTACTCGAAACAAGACCAGCGGAACTTTGCGAAGTTTTTTCGGCAGTTTGATGCTTGTCTAACATGGCCAAACCAGCAACGCAACCACGCGGTCACAGCGCAGTTGGCTCAAGTTCTCTCACGGAATTTACCCTGAGCCGCTGAGAACGGGTTCGATACAACAGGCAGGCGACTTTGCCATCATCCCAGGCCATCTGAAGAGTCCATGACGGACTCCACGAGGAATCTCTCCCTGAGTTCGACTCGTTCGAACATGGCTCACAGATAAAAAAAGGGGGGAATCACTCGGACTCCCCCCTTTTTTCTTTCAGGCGTGACCTGCGCTAAAAATCAACTCTTAGCGTGATCGAACCATCGACCCAGTCACCGCCTCTGCCGCTTCTGCCGGCTCCAGAGCTACTGCAAATACCCAAATTGGCGCAGGCTTGTCCCGCCCCAACCCGCAGGTTCGACGCATCGTACCAGAGAATGCTCCCCAGAACGCTCATGCGCGAGGCGAAGAAGTAGGCCAGACCCCACTCATTCAAGATGATCCGGTTGCGGCGGAATTGGCCGCCGTTAATGCCAGTGCAAGTATCGCAAGAGAGATCACTGCGCTCAAAGTGGTAGCCGAGCAAGATCGATCCCGGCGTCGTCGGTGAGCCGGTCAGGAACCCTTTCGGGCTCCAGAGAAACAGATCATGGCCAATCAGGAATTCCTTTGCCTTCTTATCTCTACCTGCGTTGGCGGTAGCGCCTGAAGTGGCATTTCCATTGTCGTCAAGCCACATACCCATCACGCGGAGCCGGTAGGGACCAACCGTCCATGCGATACCCGGCGAATAGGTGTTGTACCAGCCCTTGCCAACGCTGTTTGCGCCCGTATCAAACAGGGTCTGCCGGCCACCGTCGCCATGATCCTGTACGCGTACCCGCGTGCAACCGTTGTCTGTGTTGCCGCGATACCCTCTATTGTTGCAGAACCATGCGCCAAACTCGACCAGCAAACCGCTCAGCCACTTGTTCTTGAGCTGGGAAAATGGATTGATGCCGATATAGCCGTCGAAGTTCCCCCCCGCATCTTTGAAGCTGCTCAAACCGTCGTCGCCCTCGCTGATGCTGGCCATGGCGAAGGAAAGGCGGCTGATCCGGCCGGGAATCCCGATGCCGCTAAGCGAGCGGTCATCCCAGCGGAGGTTAATGCCCTGTCCAGCCCGGCCTGTGTTGTTGCCAACGTTCCGACTAAGCAAATCGTACTCGCGTTGCACGCCCGTTGAACTCGAGCCTTGGCGGGCAATCGCCGCAGCACCAGTGGTCGAGATGTCCATGCCGAGATCCAACGTGGGCAGCCAGGGATTTAAATCTTGAAAATTGATATGGACAGCGGCGCGTTGCAGGATTGAGCCGGTCGCTGTGTTGAGCGAGTTCTTGGCATTTCCTGTCCCGAAACCGTCCAAGTCCAACCCCACTTCGGTTTCAAAAAGACAGTTGTTGACGCAATAGTAAAAGTAGGGCCGCAAGCGCCGTCCCATGATCTCGCCGCTGGTCCGACCGACCCGCGAAATCCCGCTCTCGAACAGCATGCGAAAATGGGCCTCCAGGCTCGACCGCAATGCCCACGACTTGTCCGCCGCCTCGATCATCACGCCGTTGCCCGGCCGAAAGGTAAACGTCGGCATCGCCGCTGCGGCCGCCGTCGCCTCTTTCTTGAGCTCGACCTGCTGGTCTTTTAGCTGCGACAGCTCTTGCTCAAGCGCCTGAATCTTCTCATCCACGCTCTGCGCAAAGACCGGGGCCGCAGCAAAAAGCACCGCTGAAAACAGTGCTAATTTCACGAACCTCTTCTTCATTGTACCTCCTTTT
>JBLMXG010000122.1:0-13031 GCA_050257635.1 Chloroflexota bacterium | reverse complement strand
GCCAATTTCACCCTCGATGCCGAGGACAAGCTTAAAGTCCTGGTTGTCGACGGCGATCCGCAGACTTCGCTGGTGCAGAGCGAGAGCTTTTTTCTGAGCCGCGCTCTCAATCCCTCAGGCGAGCGCGATGCGTCGCTTTTCCTGCCCACGGTGATCGTCCCCGACGGGCTCAACGCCGCCGCGCTGGATGGCTATCAGGTGGTGATTCTGTGCAATGTCGCCGCGCTGCCGGATGCTTTCGCCGCCAAACTGCAAAACTTCCTGCGCCAGGGCGGCGGGCTGCTCATCTACAGCGGCGATAAATTGCAGGCCGACGGATATAATCAGAAACTGGCGCAGGCGCTGCCGGCCGAGCTGGGCGAGAAAAAAACCGGCCCGGAAGCCACCGGAGAAAAAATCGCCAAACTCGACATCACTCACCCGGCGCTGCAAATTTTCACCGACCCGATCCTCCTCGAATCGATCAAATCTGCGCGGGTGTGGGGCTACACACGTGCGGCGGCGCGCGGCCGGGTGCCTTTGATGGTGCTCGCCAACGGCGATCCACTTCTGCTTGAGCAAAGCATTGGCGCCGGCAAAGTGATGCTGATGACCACCACGGCCGACCGCGATTGGACGGACCTGCCGTTGAAGACCGCCTACCTGCCGCTGCTGCAGTCCCTCGCCCAGTATCTTGCCGGCGGCAAGCGCGGCCATCTCGATGCCGGAATCGTCGTCGGCGCGCCGAAAGAAATCGCACTGCCACCGGCATTCGTCGGCAAGACCCTGCGCGTGATCAAACCGAACAAACAGGAGGGTGAAGCGACGATCATCGGCGCCAAGGACCATGCGGTCGCAGCCTTTGCCGACAACGACCGCGCCGGCATCTATCGCCTGGCGTTTCCGACCGGCGGCGACAAGGATCTTTCGGTAAGCTCGCTTTATGCCGTCAATCCGCCGTTCCTCGAATCGCGCCTCGAAGAGATCGGCGCGCGGGCGCTGCAGGCCAAGCTCACGCCGATCCGCGCCGAGGTCATTCCCGTCGAGGCGCTGAAGGAAGGCGGCAAACGCACCGATCTGGCGCTGCCCTTGCTCATGATGCTGCTCGTTACACTGTTGCTCGAAGGTTGGTTCGGACAACGCTTTTGAAAGAAAAATGAAAGAAAAATGAAAATTGGAAAATGGAAAATTTGCGCACCCATTTTTAATTTTCAATTTTCCATTTTTAATTCTCGGTTGTTATGAATCGCCGCCGTTTCCTCCGACTGTTTTCCCAGGGCCTGCTCGGCGCCGGATGGCTGCCGCGCGCCGCCAACGCCGCTCAATCGAGCGAGAACCGCCGGCTGCAGTTTGTCTTTGCCCAGATCAAGTATCGCGGCGGCGATTGGAACCCGCACCCGCTCTCGGTCGCGCCCTTGATGGAAGAGCTCATGCTCCGCACCAGCGTCGAAGCCGCGCCGGCGCGCCATGAAGTGACTCTGACCGATCGCGACCTGTTCAACTATCCGTTTCTCTATCTCACCGGTAAATACGAATTCGAACCGTTCAGCGCGGAGGAAATCGAAACCCTGCGCCGCTTTCTCTCCTACGGCGGATTTTTGTTGATCGACGATGCCCTCGGCCAGCAAGGTTACGGTTTCGACAAGGCAGTGCGGCGCGAGATGCAGCGGGTTTTTCCCGGTAATGACTTTAAACGGCTGCCATCCGGCCATGCCGCCCTGCGCAGCTATTATTTGCTGCGCCGTGTCGGCGGTGTCAGAATCATCAGCCCGACGCTCGACGGCATCGCCATCGGCAATTCCACCCCGGTCATCTATTGCCAAAACGATCTCGGCGGCGCTTGGGAACGGGACCAGTCGGGAAAATTTATCAACGCCTGCACTCCCGGCGGCGAAGCCCAACGGCGCGACGCGTTTCATCTCGGCATCAACCTGATCCTGTACGCTATGACGGAGAACTATAAAGAAGACCTGATCCACGTCCCGTTCATCCGCAAGAGGCTTACCCGGTAGCTCATGCAGGATCTTTTTCTCATCGGCACGCTACCCTGGTGGTCGATCGCGCTGGCCGCTGTCGTCACCGTGGCGTTGTTGGCCCAGCAATTTCTCGGCCTCAAGCGCCGGTTGCCGCTCGGTCAGAGCGGCATGCTCACGCTCCTGCGCGCGGCGGTTTACGCCGGCTTGATTTTTTTCCTCTTCGGACCGGCGCTGATCGACCGGCGCACGACCAAGTTGCGACGGCCGCTGACCGTGCTCATCGACAGCTCGCAGAGCATGGGGTTTCCGGCGAAATCCAAAACCGCGCCGGGCGACAAGACGCCCATGAGCCGGCTCGACGCCGTGCGGGAAAAACTTACCGCCGGAAAAGAACCGCTGATCGATAAATTGAATCGCGATTACGACCTGCGGCTGATACGCTTCGGCACCGGCCTGGAGCCCATCGCGCCCGGCAGCTTGGCCGGATTGCAGCCGCAAGACCCGGGAACGCGGCTGCTCGAGCTCTTGCAAAGCGCGGCGCGCGACAGCGCCGCGCAGTCGGCCATCGTCGTGTTCACCGACGGCATCACCAACGGCGAGCAGAAATCCCTCGAAGGCATGGCGCCGCTTCCCGTGCCGGTGTTCGCCGTCGGCGTCGGCGAGACCGAGGGCTTCACCGATGTGCGCATCGCCAAGCTCGGCGCCCCCGAGTTCGCTTTCCGCGGCCGGGAATTCAAAATCGACCTGACGATCCAGGCCTCGGGCATGAAAGGAAAAAACGTGCCGCTGTTTTTTAACCGCGGCAAAAACCTGATCACCTCCCGGCCGATCACGATTGACGCCGACCCGTTCGAGCAGAAAGTGACCCTCGCCTTCACCCCCAAAGACCTCGGCACCCATAATTTTTCGGTGAGCATACCGGCGCAACCCGGCGAGCAAATCACCCAGAACAACCAGAAAGAATTCAAGGTCGAGGTGCAGCGGGACAAGATCCGCGTCCTGACTTTGTCTGGCTCACCGGCGTGGAATTACCGTTTCCTGCGCATGGCGATGAAGCAGGACCCGCTGATCGAGCTGGTGTCGTTCGTGTTTTTACGTACGCCCACCGATACGGTGGACGTCCCCGAGAGCCAGCTCAGCCTGATCCCTTTCCCCATCGACGATATCTTTCTCGAAGAGTTGAAAAACTTCGACGTGATTGTCTTCGATGATTTCTCCTATCGCGCTTATTTCAACCCGGTATACCTGGAGCGGGTTCGGGACTTCGTGCGCGACGGCGGCGGGCTCGCCATGCTCGGCGGCACGCGCGCCTTCGACAGCGGCGGCTACGCCGACAGCGCGCTGCGCGAAGTGCTGCCGGTGGAATTGGACGGCAAGGGAATCTTCGAAACGCGCGCGCCGCTGCAGGCGCAGCTGACTCCCGCCGGCAAGGCTCATCCGATCACCCGTCTGTTGCCGGACCCGAAAGCGAACGAGGAAGCGTGGCGCAACCTGCCCGCGCTGACCGGGATGAATCGGGTGCGCGGCGTGCGCGGTGAAACTCTCCTCACCGCTGGCGGCACAAACTCGGCAAGCGGCGAGCCGCTGCTCGCCATCGGCCGCTTCGGCAAAGGCAGAACCCTGGCCCTGATGACCGACGACTCCTGGCGTTGGAATTTTATCGCTGTCGGCAACAAGGAATCACCGCAGTACCATCTGAAGCTCGTGCGCCAGGCGATGCGCTGGCTTGCGCAAGAGCCATCCTTCGAACAGGTCCGGCTGCAGCCGATCGGCCGCGCCCAGCCCGGCGAAAAAGTCGCCGTCAAGCTGCACGTATTGAAGGACGATTTCACACCGACGCGCCAGGCCTCCGTGCAACTCCGCGTCTTCACGCCCGAGGGCGAGCCGGTTCTCGTTCCAGCGACTGCTGAAGCCGAAGAAGGCGATTACGCCGGCGAATTTACGCCCACGCGAGAAGGCACCTATCGCGTCGAAGCGGAAGCCAGCTTGAGTGGCAAAACCCTCGGCAAAGACAGCACCAGTTTCACCGCGGCCTATTTCTACGGCGAAGCCGACGACGGCCTACCCCGCCTCGACCTGTTGAAGCAGATTGCCGCATCGAGCAAGGGCGAGTATATCCCGCTCGATGACTGGAACGAAAAATCGCTGGAGAAAATCGCCGCGCGCCTGGAAAGCATCGCGCCGTCCGAGATCGTCGAACAGCGCCAGACCCGACTGTGGAACAACCTCTGGCCATTCACGATCATCCTCGCGCTGCTCAGCGTCGAATGGTGGATGAGAAGAAAGTGGGGGCTGATTTAGTGCTGAGGGATGAGTGCTGGGGACAGAGCAAGAATTGCAGAATCTCAACCCGGAATTCAGACAAACCCACGGATTTAAACCCAAGCGCATGATCGTGCCGAGCAATCGCCGGATAGCCGGTCGAGCGAGCTGGTTAATCGTCGCACTGTTGATAGCAGTGCCGCGGCTTGGCTGGAGTTTCTGTCACGAGCTCGATGTCGTCCAGGGCAGAATCTTTCGCGCCGCCGCCGCTCCGGCGCCGGCGGTGGCGATCGAGTGGATGGGCCACTCGACTTTTGAAATCACTTCGTCGAAAGGCACGCGCGTGCTCACCGATCCGCATGGCGCCTTAGACCTGCCTCGGCCAACCCTGCCGCAGCATATCGTCACCACCAGCCACCAGCATGGCCCGCACAGCGCCGTCCAAATGGCGCCGGGCACGCCGCTGGTTTTGCATGGCCTCACACCGAGCGGCGACAATTGGCAAAAAATCTCGACGACGATTCGCGATGTTTCGGTTTACGTCGTGCCGGCGTACCACGACAAGAGCCAGGGTATGCAGCGCGGCAAGAACGCAATCTTTGTCTTCCGCGTCGACGACATCTGCATCGCCCACCTGGGAGACCTCGGCCACGTGCTCACGCCCGATCAGCTCAAGATGATGGGCAAGATCGATATCTTGCTCGTGCCCATCGCTGGGGGCTACTTTACCGTGACGCCGGGCGAAGCGCGCGAGGTTACCAGGCAGGTCAATCCCAGGATCGCCATCCCCATGCACTTCTGGTGGGAGCAGGCCGTGCAGCAGTACACCCAAGGCATGACCAGAGTCAAAATGCTCAATACGCCGGTGCTAAAAATTTCCAAGCCCGAGTTGCCGCAACCGATCGAGACGGTTGTCCTGCCGTGGGGGCAACGGTAAATCCTCGAGTTTCGCGCGGCGTAATACCTTGGCACCAGAACCGCGGGCTCCGGCGCTTGCGGGGAGGCGAGAGCGAAATTTAGAGCCGCCTGTCACCAAATCCGCTTCGGAGCTTTGGATGAAGGGATACGGGTCGACTCAAACGACGACGTCCGCACTATCTGGCGCGAGCGGATCTCCGCCGTTAAGGCTGAAAGCTCTGACTATGGCGTCAAGCTCCGCACCGTCCAGAACCTCTTTCTCGAGCAGCTTCTCCGCGACTTTATGGAGCAGACGGAGATTCGTCGTTAACAACTCCTTCGCCCGATGGTAGCTCTCCAGGATCATGCGCCTGATCTCAGCGTCGATCTCGATGGCCGTGCTCTTCGAATAGTCCGATTTCTGGGTAAAATCTCTGCCGAGAAAAATCTCTTCGTCTTTTTTGCCGAAAGTCATCGGCCCGAGCTTTTCGCTCATACCCCACTCGCATACCATACGGCGCACCAGATCCGTGGCTTTCTCGATATCGTTGCCCGCGCCCGTAGTTATGTGCTCGAGCACAAGCTCTTCGGCGACGCGGCCGCCGAACAGGATGACTAAATTATTTAGGAGATATTCCACCGGGTAGGTATGCTTTTCTTCCTCGGGCAGTTGCTGCGTTAGACCCAAAGCCATGCCACGGGGAATGATCGTCACTTTGTGGATCGGGTCGGCGCCCGGCAGAAGTTTCGCCACCAAGGCATGCCCGGCTTCATGGTAGGCGGTGTTGCGCTTTTCTTCGTCGCTGATAAGCATACTGCGCCGCTCGGCGCCCATCATGACCTTGTCTTTGGCCAACTCGAGGTCGATCATGGCGACCCTCTCTTTGTCGTTCCGAGCCGCCAACAAAGCCGCTTCGTTCACGAGATTCTCGAGGTCCGCGCCGGTAAAGCCGGGAGTGGATCGCGCCAGCACGTTGACGTCCACGTCCTTGGCCAGGGGCACCTTGCGGACATGCACCTGCAAGATGCCTTCTCGCCCTCTGATGTCCGGCCGTGGGACGACGACGTGGCGATCGAACCGCCCCGGACGGAGCAACGCGGGATCCAAGACGTCGGGCCGGTTGGTTGCGGCGATCAGTATGACGCCCTCGTTGGACTCGAATCCATCCATCTCGACCAACAGCTGGTTCAACGTCTGTTCCCTTTCGTCATTGCCGCCGCCGAAGCCGGCGCCGCGGTGGCGCCCGACGGCGTCGATCTCGTCGATAAAAATAATGCAAGGCGCCTGCTTTTTGCCTTGAACGAAAAGATCGCGGACCCGGGAAGCGCCGACCCCGACGAACATTTCCACGAAATCGGAACCGCTGATGCTGAAGAACGGGACTCCGGCTTCGCCCGCGATGGCACGAGCCAATAGGGTCTTGCCGGTCCCCGGGGCTCCCACGAGCAAACAGCCTTTGGGAATCCTGCCGCCAAGTTTCGTGAATTTTTTCGGATCCTTGAGGAATTCGATGATCTCTTGCAGGTCATCTTTGGCTTCATCCACGCCGGCGACGTCGCTAAACGTTACCCGGTGTTGATTCTCCGTAAGCAGCTTGGCGCGGCTCTTGCCAAAGGACATCGCTTTGCCGCCTCCCACCTGCATTTGGCGCATAAAAAATATCCACACGCCGAGCAGAAGCAGCATGGGAAACCAGTTAAGCAGCAGCGCCATGTACCATGGCGCGTCGTCCTCCGGCTTCGCGGCAATTTTGACATTCTTATCCCGCAATGATTTCACCAGGTCGGGATCATCCGGCGCAAAAGTTCTGAACTGTGCGCCGTTCTTGTATTTGCCCTGAATATTCTGTCCCTGGATCACGACCTCGTCCACCTCGCCGCGATCCACTGCCGCTATCAAGTCGCTGAAAACAATTTCCGGTTCCCGCCCGTATTGCTTGCTAAAAACAGTGAAGATCACAAAACCCACGAGCACCACGATGAGCGCAATAGCGATTTGCTTTGATGATAAAGTCAAGAAACCTCCGTCTGGGAACGACCCATCTGACCGCGCTGTCATTGACTCTAGCGCTGCGGCTACAGATGCGCAATGAAGGCGCTTTTATGCCGCTACCGGCAGGAGACCGCCCACCGCCATGAGTCTGGTTCCGGCGGAAAGCATACTCAGACTCACAGCCCCGTTGCGGAGCCTTAAAACAAGGGGTTCACGTCCTTTAGGAATAGAAAGTATTGGCACTCGGATATCTTTCACAAAGGGATCAATACAGGAACGTTTCTGAGCTAGCCCCAGATCGACACGACAACAAGTTAAACGTCAACGCTACTCGAGTTATACTTCAGTAGCGTCTCGTAAGTCACTCATTGATGAATTCGCTAGCGATAGAGGTTTTTGATCAAAGAGGTAACCGATTACGAGAATTCACTAGGAGAGAGCGTATTTCATGAAAGCCGTTCGTGTCCACAATTTTGGCGGTGCGGAGGCATTAAAAATCGACGATATCCCCATTCCCGAGGCGAAGGCCGGTGAGGCGCGGGCCGCGATCGGAGCAACCGGCGTCAGCTTCATCGATATCTATCACCGCACCGGGCTGCTCAAGACGACATTGACTCTTGGGACAATAGGCGCGAGCGTTGTCGAGACGGTTCGCGCGAAGTATGCTCCGGCGCTCCTATACCGGGGGCCTTCGACCCATAACCAGACCCACCACGAATAAAATCAAAAACACCACGAACAATATCCATGCGATCTGCGTTGCGGCACCGGCAACTCCACTGAGTCCCAAAACCCCGGCAATAAGCGCAATCACAAGAAAAGTTATCGCCCCGCTTAACATTTGTCGACCCTCCCTTTTTCTCCTCAAACAAGATTCCCGAAACTGTATCTGGACGTTCCGTCCTACATTTTCAACAGAGCCAATACTCCCGTCGCAATCAGGTAGATGGCGACAATGTAGTTCAACAGCCGTGGAACCATCAAAATTAATATTCCAGCGATTAATGCTGCCAGCGGTTGCAAAGCGATATAGATTTGCATGGTTTTGCCCTCCGGCTGCGATCGGCGAATTGTCGACGCCGCGCGCCGCGATGTAAATAGCCTTTCTTGCGCCGTGCGGCATTCAGCGCGGCTACGGATTCAACGGATTCAATGCTGTTGCGCTCGATCCTCCCCACGCAATTCGTTGCGAGCCCGCATCGCGAGCCTCACGTAGTCTGCCCTTATCAGATCCAAATCCTTTTCTTCTAACTCCTCAAGATTGAGAAGCGCGTTGTGCGCGTGATCGATTGCACGTATCAGCTCATCCAATTTTATTTGCGCCGCCTCGGCGTCTCGGTTCTGCGTATTTTGAATCAAGAACACCATCAGAAACGTAATGATCGTCGTCCCGGTATTGATGATAAGTTGCCACGTATCGCTGTAATTGAAGACCGGGCCCGCGACACCCCAAAGAAGGATGATCACCAATGCAGCGCCGAAGGCGACCGGTTGCCCCATGGCCCGCGCGATTCGCCTCGAGAAATGTCCAAACGACGACGTTATTCGCATACCTCGCCATCCACCTTCCATCTTGCGTCCCGATAAGAAACCATAATTGACCCTGTTCTCGCTGTGTGGAGCATCGAACGTTCTCGCCGACGCAATTTTTCCAAACAAGGCATTCTTCGTATAGGGCACATTCAGTAAACTTTGACTTCAACGATTTTGCGCTCCCCTGCTGCGGAAAAGTAACGGTTGTCCTTCTCTCTAGACTTTCAATTGCAGCTCAGATTGCACAGCCTTGTTAAGCAGGGTGGCGCAAAGGCTGTGCCACGAGAGTTCGATTCGACGGTCCGCTCAATAATACTAAGCGGTTTGCCCGTTTTTGTACGCGCATCGGCTTGACTAAACAGAGCGGCATTTCTCCGACAAAATGTCGGCATTGTCCCGACTAACTACTACTAAAGGAAGCGGTTGTCTGCCTACTCGAAGGGTTTTTTTATTTGCTCGACACTTGCGACAAAGACGATCTACTTGGCGCCGCCTCCCGTTACTCTTTTGCTGCCATTCGGCGAGCGCTCCTTGCAGATAAAGAGAAAACGCTCCTCTCTATTTTTTTATATTCGCCAAGTCTTTTCATGAGTCGTATTTTTCCTTCGCATGCGTTGGCAAAGAGCCAACAAATTTTTTATGCACAGAGCGGCTGCCCGCCTAAATTGCTTAAACTCAACGAATGCTCGGAGGAAGCAGTTTTGGCATGTGATTTGTTTATCAACCGTTGTCAGTGTCAACGCGTTCGGAAGCCGTAGCGCTCGAAGATTATCAAAAAAGGCGCATGTAGGAGATGTAAAAGATCAATCGGTTTGCAATCTCGTAGAACGAATATATGAGGAGGAAGCCATGAAAAGCACAATTCTGAAACCGATCCTGTTTTCCTTGGCATTGGTGGCCCCTACTTTTTCTGCCGGCACAGGTATGTCCATCGCGGGTCAGAGCGCGGGGGAATATATCGATGACGCCACGATCACCGCCTCAGTAAAAGCCAAATTGACAGCTGATAAAGCCGTTAACTTTGCACGGATAGGCGTTGAAACTACCAACAACGTGGTCTCTCTCACCGGTGAAGTTGAATCGACGAAACAAAAGGAGCGCGCCGAAGCGCTCGCTAAGCAAGTTGATGGCGTGAAGCGGGTGAATAACAAATTACGGATCAAAGAACGGGGCTAACGTTGATTCGCTCTTGGTAATCGATTGCGACGTAATTTATGTCGTAATATCGGGGAACCCACGAAGACCCTTTGTAGAAAAAGCATCGAAGGGTACAGCGGCCCGAGGAGGCCTGATCGTAGTGTCAGGGAGATGACCGTCTTGTCACAAGGGTCGAGCGGCCCGAAATTTTGAGCGTTACGGTTTCATGAGGAGGCAGCAATCATGCCCAGAGGTGATAAGTCGAAATACACGCCGAAACAGATTAGACAAGCGAGGCATATCGAGTACGGATACAAACGACGCGGAGACAGTCCGAAACGTGCCGCACAACGAGCTTGGGCGATTGTCAATAAAATCCATCGCGGCGGCGAGAAACCGGGTGGTTCGGGCTATGCAAAAGGCAAAAACCAAGCGCCTTACTTGAAGGGTGGGAATCTGGGAGGCGAGGCGTCAGCGCGACGGCCTTTTACAAAACGATCCAATTCGGCGAAAAAGGCGGCTCGCACGCGAGCACGGAGAAGATGATACGGGCTGATTCTGGCAAAACTTCAACTCAACTTCTCAAACGGAAAGTTTGTCACAAGCCTCGCGATAACACAAATACGGTCTACCGAAAACCAACGTGACAGGAGAACACTCACGCGCGACGCGCTGTCTCGATCACGGGCTGCCAGTAACATTGTTTCACGGGTTCTGGCACCCAGCAAAACAATCGAAGCCCGGTAGTCGCTTTGGTCCATTTTGACCGCGCTCTAAGCAATCTTCCGCCGCACGAGAGTGACCGCCCTTTAGACCAAGCCTGCCAAAAGTATGGGATCAATTGAGGCCACGTTAGTTTGACCCTTATATTCAGGTCTCGCTTGTCATCTATCCTCCAATTGGAATATCCTTCGTGACGGCATAAACGACTGCATGAACGGAAGCTGGTAAAGCGTATTCCATGAAAGCGATACGAATTCACGATCACGGCGGTCCGGAGGTTTTAAAGCTCGACGATATTCCCGTTCCTGAGCCGAGGTTCGGTGAGGCGCGGGTCAAGATTGAAGCGATCGGCGTCAACTTCATCGACATCTATCACCGCACCGGGCTTTATCCATTGCAGGCACCGTTTACGCTGGGGATGGAAGGAGCGGGAATCGTTGACGCGGTCGGCGAAGGGGTCAGCGAAGTAAAGATCGGCGACCGCGTCGCCTACGCGATGATACCCGGCTCCTACGCGGAATATGCCATCGTGCCGGCAGCGAGGCTGGCGCCGGTGCCGGCCCGCGTCGAGGCGAAAGCCGCGGCCGCGTTGATGCTCCAGGGCATGACCGCGCATTATTTGACGCGCAGCACGTATGCCCTGAAGCGCGGTGAAACCGCGCTGGTTCACGCCGCCGCGGGCGGCGTCGGCTTGCTGTTGGTGCAAGTAATCAAAATGCTGGGCGCCCGAGTGATCGGCACAGTCTCCACAGAAGCCAAGGCGCGACTCGCCAAACAGGCCGGGGCCGATGAAGTCATCTTATACACGGAATCGGATTTTCTCGCGGAAGTGAAACGAATGACCGACGGCCAGGGCGTGCACGTCGTGTACGATTCCGTCGGCGCGACGACGTTCGAAAAGAGTCTCGACTGCTTGCGCCCGCGCGGTTATCTCGTCCTCTTTGGCCAATCGAGCGGGCCGGTACCGCCCTTCGACCCTGGGAAGCTGGCAGCAAAGGGCTCGCTCTTCCTCACCCGCCCGAGCCTGAGCCACTACACGCTCGACCGCGCCGAGCTTTTGCAGCGCACGGGCGATCTGTTTGAGTGGATCGCTGCCGGGCGATTGCAGTTGCGCATCGAAAATATTTTTCCCCTGCAACAGGCCGCCGAAGCGCAGGCGCTCTTGGAAGGCAGAAAAACTACGGGGAAACTTGTTCTCGTTCCTTAGCGGGAGGACTTTGCCCGCTGCGCGGCGGACGGGTTGGACGCGGCTCAATCGACTCGTCAAATTTTTTGCGTTGCTCCGGCGTGAGCACGGCTTTGGCCTGCTCGACGGCGCGAATCCGCGCGATGCGCAGATCGGCGCGCAATTTTTCCACGGCGCGGATTTTCGCTTCAACTTTGGCGACATCGACATTGGCTTGGTCGAGCAGCTCGGCTATGTCCACCTCGAGGATGCGCGTGTCGGCGTCGGCGCGGATGCTCTGGCGCTGAAAATTGTCCCGCAATTGCTCCAGTTTTTTTACTTGCTCTGGAGACAGGCGAAGATAGTCCTGATAGTTCAACATCAATGAGATGAGCGGCCGGTTCTCGCGCGACTCGCGGCCGCCAAAGCGTTCCCAGAGCTGCCCGCTCCAGTCTTGCAGCGCCCGCTGGAACTTATCCCAGGCGTCGGTCAAGTCTTCCGGGAGGGTCGGCTGCGACCCTTGGGCTTGAGCACCCAGAACGGGCTGGACAAACGTGAGAGCAAAAATTAAAGCGGCGCCGAGAACGAATGTTGTCATGATGCTTTCCCCCTTGTTTGTTCGACGCATCTTAATCATTAAGACCGGCGGCCGTCGAAGAGTCAAACAAATAGAAATTCCTTTGATCGGTCGGCGGATTCAAACCCGCGCGGACATGCGCGATGTCGCAAGTTCCGCTCCTCTTCGTGACTCCGCCGAGGTTGAACAAAATTGTCGCTCAAGGGCTGATCTTTAAATTCACGTGATGGCGCCAGAAATAACCGGCCATGACCGCGGCCGCCAATAAATTTCCGATCAACACCGAAGACCAAGTCAACGCATGCAGCACGGGCTCCGCGAAAATCATCGCGGCGCCGACAAAGCCGAACTCAAAGATGACGAAAAGCAACACGATGCCGAAGCCAGCGTTGATGTCCTGCTCGGCCAAGCTGAGCAATTTGGCGGCGACACCTCCTATGGCGCAGAAAACCAGGCCGTGAATCCAGGTGTAGACGAGCACAGTCTCGAAGGAAATCGGCAATTGCTCGGGCCGATCCAGCGCCGCGCCGCGGCCGAAGAGCGCCGTGCCGAGCAGATTAGGCGTATAGAAAAACCCGCGACCGCTCAGCAGATCGACGAGGAAAAACCACAGGGCGATGGTCGCCGCGCCGAGAACGCCGGCTTCGATGCCCTGTTTATAGATATCGGAAATTTCAAAAGACGACGGCGTGATCGCCGTCCGGCCTGTGGTGCTGGAGTGAGTCGCCATGGAAGCTCCTTGCCGGCCGAAACACGGCCCGGTCTGCATCCCGCCCGTTTTGAGCCTCC
>JBLMXG010000121.1:0-49622 GCA_050257635.1 Chloroflexota bacterium | reverse complement strand
AGTTTCAACGGAGGTAATCATGAATAACTCGCGCCGAAGTTTTCTCAAATCCTCCGCCCTCGGTTTTATCGCCCTCGGCTTGCCGCCGAGTTTTTTGGTGCGAGCCGCGGGCGCCCAGCAGAACGGCTCGCACCAAGAAACTCGGCGGCAAGCCGAGGGCGACAAAACCGAGGGCGGAGGATTTGAGAAAACTTCGGCGCGAGCTATTCATGATTACCTCCGTTGAAACTCCGGCGCAGCCAAAAGCAACGCGAGAGCGTCTGTGCCGTGGATGTCGGCCAGCGCAGTTTGTGTCGACTGCGACAAAGAATTGGGCGCGACCAGGCGGACAAACGAGTCGCGGTCCAGCAGGCCGTCGAGCTCGACGCGCGCGCCGTTGATGCGATTGTTGACCAGATCAGACGCAAAGTTCATGCGCGTGAGCAGCATGTCCGGGCTGATCCAGGACGCGCCGACGTCGGGATAGCCGGTGGGCGGCTGGGCCAGAAACAACGGTTCGCCCATGCGGCCGAGATAGCGCAGCAGCTGCGGCGTGATTTTCATTTCGGCGTTGGTCAGGCGCAGGGCGCTGGCGGTGAACTCCAGGGGCTTTTTCACCTTGGCCTGATAAGCCGCGCGGGAAAAAAACTCTTCCGAATCGATCAGGGTGCGAATCACCGCGCGGATATCGCCGTCAGTCTGGCGAAACGTGGCGGCAGCGCGCTCGACCGAGGCGGCCGGCGGCTCGTCGGCGACGAATCGCCGCGCCAGTTTGGTCGCGATAAACTTCGCCGTCGACGGATGGCTCGCCAGCAGATCGATGACTTTCATGCCGTCCTCGATGCCGCCGCCGGGCGGGATGCGCACGCCTAGAACCGTTTTGGCGCCCTGATCGTGGAGTTGCGGCGCAAAATAGAACTCCGCGTCACCGCGCGGCCGCCGCAGAGTCCAGCCGGTGAAGCAGCGCGCCACTTCGCGAACGTCTTGCTGGGTGTAACCGCCGTCGACCCCCAGCGTGTGCAGCTCCATGATCTCGCGCGCGTAGTTTTCGTTGATGCCGCGCCGGCGCGCATTCATCGGCAAGCGCGCGGCGACGCCATGCGGGCTTGCGCTCAGCCAATTATCGAGGAAGAAGAGCATCGCCGGGCTTTGCGCGGTAGCGAGTAAGAGATCGCGAAATTTGCCCAAGGCGTGGGGCCGGAGAGTATCGCGGTCATAAGCGGTTGTCAGCCAACGGTCGGCGCCTTTGGCGGCGAAAACATTGAAATGATTGTTCCAGAAATCGACCATCAGCTCGTAGAGCTGGCGTTGGCTGTAAACGGCGCGAAGCAGCCGGGCCTGTTGCAACTCGTAGATGATGTAGCGCGGCGCCTTCATGCCGCCGGCCATCGCCATGCCCTGCTGTTGCGCGACCTTGGGCGGCGGATAAAGCTCATAGAGCTCGCGGCTGTTCATGCGCATCGTCTTGAGCGTTGCGACGCGCGCTTCGACGGCGCTATCGATGATGCTTTCAGGGGCGAGCTGCTGGTCGAGGTAGGAGCCGATGCCGAGGCGCTTTACCTGTCGCACCGTTTCGGGCGTCGGCCCGAAGCTGGTGCGATTGAGAAAATGGATGACTCTCTGCTCTTGGCTGAGCGCTAGGCTCATGGCTAGTCCTTTTCCCGGTTTTGAAATCTCTCGCGCCGGTGTTCACGCAGATTTTTCCGCTCCTGACTATTCGCCCGCTCTCTCCAATCGCGTAATTTCTCCCGAGCCGCGCGTTTTTCCTCCGGCGACAATCGTTCAAAGCGCTCGCGCCGTTCCTGCAGTTTTTCCCTTAGCTCCCGGCGCCGCTCCGGTGGCAAATTGCGCAGGGTTTGCATGCGCCGCCTGAGCTCTTCGCGGCGCTCCGGCGGCAGCTCGCGCCAGCGCTGCCACCGCTCTTGCAAGCGCGCTCGCTCGGCGGGCGTGAATTTTTGCCAGCGCTCGAAGTTGCGCCGGGCAACAGCCTTTTCATCCGGCGAAAGCCGCCGCCAGGTTTCAAATTTCCTTTGCAACTCGTCTTTCTCGGTTTGCGGCAGGTTCTGCCAGCGCTGATAACGCTCGCGGATTTCCTGCTTTTCTTCCGGGCTCATGCGCTGCCAGCGCTCCAAAGCATCCCGGTCCGCTTGTGCCAGCGATGGGCCGGCAGGCAGCGGCTGAGCCCAGGCCGCGACGGGACCCAGCAAAGCCAGAAACCACACCAAACTTAAGGTTCTCCAAAGCGGCTTCACTTGACGGTCTCCTTTTTGTTTCCCGGCACGCTGCGCGACGGTGCGCCGCTCTTGGCCAGCTCGCCGGCATTCTCGATATTTTGCATGTCCTGGAGCATGTCCATCTGTTTGATCATTTCCATTTCGCGGAGAAAATCCATCATCTTAAGCATCTCGCGATTGGGCGGTTCGTCTTTGGCCGCAGCGGCGGCCAGCGTGGGGGCGGTCAAAACCAGACATAAAATAATTCGCCTGAGCGACTTCATGTCGTCTTTGCGCCTCACGCCGCGTTGTCCTGGCTACCCATAGATTCCAGCAGATCGAGATTGTCGAGCAGATCCATCGAACTGAAAAATTCCAGGTTCTCAGCCACCGGCAGCTCCTCCATCATCGCGGCATCGTCCTGGGCCAAATCGCGGGTCGGCCAAAAGTTCTTGCCCAGAGTGAAGGTCAGGGCGAGCGCAATGACAGCGGCGGCGGCGAAGACCGGCACGAGGCGAGGCCGAACGAAAGCCGCGAGCAGCCGGCGCCAACTTTTCTCCTCCGTCGCGTTGTCCAGCCTCTGGCGCAGCTCGCGGTTGAAATCGCTCCAGAACGACGGCGGCGGCTGGTCGGTTTTGATCGTCAGCGGCAGCAGCGCGCCGAGCTCTCGCAGATAGGCGGAGCAGCCCACGCAGTTTTGCAAATGCTTTTGCAGCGTGGCGCGCTCGACGCCGTCAAGATCGCCGTAATGGTAAAGCATGAGATTTTCTTCCAGCGCCGCGCAGGGCGCCGACAGGGCGTTCTTGGGTTCTGCCATCTGAGCCTCCTAGGCAAACTCCGCCAGTCTTTGCCTGAGCGCGGTCACGGCGCGATGCAAGTGCACTTTGACCGTGCCTTCGGCGGTCTCCATCAACTCGGCGATTTCTTTGATCGACAGTCCCTGGTGATTTTTCAAGATGAAAGCGGTGCGCTGTTTTGCCGGCAGCTGCTCCAGCGCCTCGCCGACCCGGAGCGATATTTGCCGGGCCAACACTTGCTGGTCCGGCGACCGAGCCCTTTCGGGTTGGTGCGACCGCTCCATGGCGTTCTCCACGGTCTCGTCGAACGGATCCGCCGGAGCGCGTTTCCGACGCCGTTTATAGTCGAGACAGAGATTGACCAGGATGCGGTAGAACCAGGTATAGAAACTCGACCGACCGTCAAAGTTCTTGAGATTGGTAAAGGCTTTCAAAAACGCCTCCTGCGACAGATCCTTGGCATCCTCGCGGTCGCGGGTGAAATCAAAGGCGATGCGATAGGCCTTCTGTTTGTGGCGCTCCACCAGCACCTCGAAGGCGCGGCGATCGCCTTGCCGCGCCGATGACACCAACTCCTCATCCCCGGGGTTCACCAACGGACTCCTATCGATTGCTGTTGCGTCGCCAGAGAAATCGAGGAGGGACCGGCGGCAATCTCCATCGGCCGCCGCCGGCGCAATAGGAGTCACGTCTCCGCCCTCTTAGTTCTTCAGCGCGTCTTTAGCGTCGCGGCGAAAGTCGCGGCGGTCCTGACGCAACTCGCGCCGCTCGCCGCCGATCTCGTTTGCGTCCTTGGCCAGCTCGTTCTTGTCGCCGGCTAATTCCTTCATACTCGAATCCTCCCGTTGATCGGCAAATTTTCGCAGTCTGACCCGGTTAGACGTGCCTACCATCAGGAGGTTTACACGGCGAGCGGACACTTATTTTAACCCGCTAAAGGTCCTTAGATTAACATAAAAAGGTCCACTATCTTACCGCCTTGGCCCTGGATCCGCCGATGCCGCTGTCAGGATGCGCCAAGCCCCGGACCGACGCCCGAATCGAGCCGCCTAAATTGACAAGCCGGGATGACTACGTTATCAAAACGCTGATGCACCGTGAACCGCTGCCCATGAAGCAGAGCCGTTTGCCGCGCTGGGTGACCGCTGTCCTGCTGCTCACGGTTTTTTTCCTGCCGCTGCATTTTCACGCCGTTACCGCTGCAGCTTCTCAGCTCACTAAAGAGTGCACCTGCCTTCAAGGCACGCGCACGCAGGTCGATCTAAGCGACACGGCGCCGGCCTGCGTACCCACGATTGCGTACTATGCCGTCATGGGTGTTCTCCAGGACCAGTTTGACTCTCAGTCCGTCCGGCAGCCATCGAGCCGGGGGCCGCCTCCTCCAGTCTCCCTGTAAGTCTTTAGAAATTTCGCATCGTCTCTGCATCCGTCCCGACCGCCTAGTCAGCCGGGGCGGGGTAATTTTTTTGGGAGCTGGAAGTATGCATGCATTTATTTCCAAACCGCTATCGTTGCTCGCCTTGGCGACGTCGTTGCCGATCCTTTTTGTTCCGGCGTTGAGCTTCGCTCAGGAATCCGCGGTCGAGGCGTTAAAGCGCCAGGTCTCCGAGATGCAAGCCGCAATGGGAAAGATGGTCCAGCGCATCGATGAGTTGGAGAAAGAGAAAGCCGCCACGTCGGCGCGCCTTCAACAACTGGAACAAGAGAGATCGGCATCCACGGCGCGCATCGGACAGGTAGAAAAATCCGTGCAAGCGGTGCAGAGCGCGCCGTCGGCGCTCAATCCGGCCATTGGCATGGTGTTCGACGCCTCCGTGGATCATCGTGCCAAGACCGGCGGTAATTTTAATTTTCGCAGCGCGGAGATCGGACTTGCCGCATCGGTCGATCCGTTCGCCAGGATGTACGGCTTCGTCAACGGTACGGCGAACGGCGTGGAGGTCGACGAAGCCGCCGCGGTCACGACTTCGCTGCCTTGGAACTTGACCGCGAAGGGCGGCCGATTTCTCGCCGATTTTGGACGTTTCCCCAAGATTCATCAGCATGAGCTGCCATTCGTGAACGAGCCCCTGTCGGTGGAAAGAATGGTCGGCGGCGAGACGCGAGCCGACGGCGTCGAAGTCAACTATCTCTTTCCGACGCCGTTTTTTTTGCGCGCGACCATCGGCGGCTATAACAAGATTGGAGAGAGTAACGATCAAGTGAACAACTCCAAGCCGCGATCATGGAGCCGGTTCACCTACCTCGGCCGGCTCAATACCTACTTCGACATCACCGACAACCACAGCATCGAGCTGGGCGCCAGCCAGGCGTACACGCCTTCATTGCGATTGCCCGGCGTCACTGCCAACGGCGACCGGCTGCTCAACGGCATCGATGTGACCTACCGCTATCAACCGCTCGGCAGCGCCGTGTACCAGGGATTGACGCTAGGCTCGGAGTTTTTTCGCAATAGCGAACCGATCGCTTTCGGCAACGATTCCAAACGGCGCCAATCCTACGGCGGCTACAGCTACGCCGAGATGAAGCTCAACAAGAACTGGTCCACGGGGTTTCTCTTCGACTTCGCCCCAAGCATCGAAAGCCCCGGAAAAAAGACCCTGGGTTACTCGCCGTTTCTCACCTGGAATCTCAGCGAATTTAATCGTCTGCGCTTTCAATACAGCTTTTTGGACGACCGGGTGCACGCCGACAAGGCGGACAGTGGCCACCAGTTTTTTCTCCAATGGACCACAGTGATCGGGGCGCATACCCATGGGTTTCTGAGCCGCTAGGGCGGAATTAAATTATAGGAGCAAGTCTATGAATGGAAGAAGATGGCAAATCGCAGCGCTGGCTTTCTTTATTGGCTGGTTCTTGTCCGGCTCGGCGCGGGCGCAACAAATCCGCGTCGTGTCGACGTTCCCGGATCTCGCGGATATCACGCGTCAGATCGGCAAGAATCTTGTCGCCGTGGAGAGCCTGGCGACGGGCGTCGAAGATCCCCACGGCGTGCCGATGAAGCCGAGCTTTGTGCCGCGCTTGAATCGCGCCGATGTTCTAGTGGTCACCGGCCTGGACGACGAGCACTCTTGGCTCCCCGCGCTGCTCGAAGTCGCGAGCAATCCCAAAATCCTTCTCGGCCAACCGGGTTATATCGACTGCTCGGTCAACGTACCGGTGCTCGAAGCACCGACGCGCCTGGATCGCTCGGAGGGCGATCTGCACCCCAAGGGCAATCCGCACTATTTGTTGGACCCGGTTTATGCGAAAGTCGCGGCGCAAAATATCGCCGCGGGACTGTCGCGGAATTTCCCCCAACATCAAGAGATTTTCGCGAAAAATCTCAAAGCTTACTTGGCTGAACTGGATGGCTGGATCGCCCGTTGGGAGAAAATCGCGGCGCCGTTACGCGGCGTCAAATACGTCGAGTACCATCCGGAGTGGGTTTATTTCGCCAATCGCTTCGGAATGAAGCGGATCGGCAGCGTCGAGCTCAAGCCGGGAATCGAACCGACGCCGAATCATCTGGTTCAGCTGGCGCAGCAAATCAAGCAGGAAAAGGCCCAGGTGTTGCTCTACGGCTCGCAAAATCCGCGCATCCCGCAACAACTGCAAGGCGAGACCGGCATCAAAGTGCTGCGCCTTTACACCAGCGCGGGCGGCCGTCCGGAGACCGACAGTTATATCAAATGGATCGATTTTACCGTGCGCAGCTTGGTTCAGGCGGTGAGTTGACGCCATGAAAGTAGCCGCCGATAACGAAGCGATGGCAGCCGCCGGGTGCGCAGCGGTGGGGGTTGGGCGCGTGCCGCTGGTGGCGCTGCGAAAAGTCAGTTTGGGATACGGTTCTACGCCGGTGCTGGTCGACGTCGATCTGACCATTTACCCGGGCGATCTGGTCGGCTTGGCGGGACCGAACGGCTCCGGCAAGACCACTTTGTTCAGGACGATTCTAGGTTTGTTGCAGCCGCTGAGCGGTCGTTTGTCACGCGGCTGCCCTCTGGCCAACTTCGGTTACGTGCCGCAGAGCGCGGCGCTGGATCCGCAGTTTCCGCTGAGCGTCGGCGAGATCGTCGAAATGGGCGCCTACGGCCGCGTCGGCCCCTGGCGATTTTTCCCGGCGCATGAAACCAAACGGGCTGCGCAGGCGTTGGAGCAGGTGGCCATGGGGCATGTTGAAAAAAAATCCTTCTTCGCGCTCTCCGGCGGGCAAAAGCAACGCGTGCTGATGGCGCGCGCCTTGATGGTCGACCCGCAGATCATGATTCTCGACGAGCCGCTCTCTGGCGTCGACGAAGAATCGCGGCGCAGCATTACCGAGCTGTTGATCCAATTGGTTCGTACGAGCGGCCTGGCGGTATTTTTTTCCAGCCACGATCTGGAAATGGTGCAGCGGGTGGTCGATAAAATCGTTCGCGTCGACAATGGTAAAGTTCTGGTCGAGGAAAGGCGGGCGTAATCGTCATGAATAGTTTTCTTGAAATCATAAGTCCCTCCTACCTGCTCTTTCCCGCGCTGCTCGGCACGCTGATCATGGGATTGGTGTGCCCGCTGATCGGTTCTTATCTTGTCTTGCGTCGCACGATATTTCTTGGCTTGACGCTGCCGGAAATCGCCGCCGCCGGAGTCTCGTGCACCTTTTGGTTGCAGCAGATCGGCATCTTGCCCCAGCTCGCGCAGGGCGAGCGGGGCATCGGCATGATCGGATCTCTGGTGTTTACCCTGCTGGGAATGGGCTTGTTGGGTTTTCTGGAGCAGCGCGGCAAAGGCTCGGCCGAAGCCCGCCTCGCGGCCGCCTATGCGTTCGCCGGAGCTTTGACCATTTTATTTATGGTCTTCAATCCCGCCGGTCAGATCGAAGTCCTTAACCTCCTCAAGGGCGAAGTGATCGCCTTGTCGCGCGGGGAGCTCAAGCTCTTGGTCGGCGTGTTCGGCGCAGCCGGCCTTGCCATGCTGGTTTTTCGCCGCGAATTTCTTTTGACCTCGTTCGATCGCGACCTGGCTTTTCTTCTCCAGGGGCGGCAGATCGTCTGGGATATTTTGCTTTACCTACTCGCCGGCTTGATCATCGCCCTTGGCGTGATCTTGGCAGGGCCGTTGCTGATTTTTGGATTCTTGGTGCTGCCCGCGCTGGCGGCGCGGCCTATGGTGAGCCGCATGAGCTCATTCCTCGTGCTTTCTTCCGTGCTCGGCTTGGTGATGGCGTTTCTCGGCTTCTACAGTTCGGTGCAGCTGGATTTGCCTCTCGGTCCGACGGATGTCGCCCTGGGCTGCTGCCTGATTTTTTTGGCCTACGGATTAAGCCGGGTGGCAGGTCGGAAAATGGCCGCGCTCGTCGTGCTTCTCGGCCTCACCCTTGCGATCAGCGCATGCGCCAAGGAAGTTGCAACCAAGCCGATCCCGGAAGCCAAAGCGATGCGCGCCGAGCAAATCTGGCTCGCCAAGGTGCGCAACAGCACGCCGCTGCCGTTGCTCTTGCCGAGCGGAAACCCGCTGCGTTCGCTCGCCGAGATGGCCGGCAAGGCTCCGTCGGATTACCGCCAGAGCGTGATGGAATTGTTGCGCGAGAATTTGCACGCCGAACTCGTTCAAAGAGGCTTCGAAATATCGCTTCCGGAAGACAGGGACGCGCGATTTCCACCGTTCCCCGCGGACCACAACCTGGCTGCCCGCATGGCGCGCGAGGGAAAACTGTCGGGCCTGGTGTTCGTGAGCGAGATTAGGCGCTGGGAGGTCGATTCGCAAAAATTCGTGCGCGCATTGGTCGATTTCAAGCTCGTGCGCATCGATGACGGCGCGGTGGTCTGGGAGCGGCGCGTGCAACGCGCCGTGCCGACGCCGAGCGCGACCAACGATGGCCAGGCCTCGACCGACGCCAGCCGGGCGATCGTGCGCGAACTGTTCGCGGGATGAAAAGGCAGAGCCACGTCAACCCTTTGGTTTTATAGCCTCGCAAGCGTCACCTCGGTAAGCCTGCTTTCGCTTGTAGGTCTCGCTTTTGTCTCGGTCGATGAGCAGAAGCTGAAGCGCGTCATATTTTTCATGGTCAGCCTGGCGGTCGGCGGGCTCTTCGGCGACGCTTTCATCCATCTATTGCCCGAGTCCTTCGACAGATTGGCTAGCAAACTGCAAGCTTCCGTCTTGGTGTTGGCCGGTATCTTTGCCTTCTTTGCGCTGGAGAAGTTTCTGCTGTGGCGGCACCAGCATGTTCTGGAATCCGAAGGTGCCGTTCATCCCGTAGGTTACATGAACCTGTTGGCCGACGGCGCTCATAATTTCATCGACGGAGCCATCATCGGCGCCTCCTATGCCGTCGGTCTCCACGTCGGTGTCGCCACCACTCTCGCCGTGATCTTTCACGAGATTCCGCATGAGTTGGGCAATTTTTTTGTCTTACTCTACTCCGGTTTCAATAAAAGAAAGGCGTTGTTGTTCAATTTTGTATCCGGCCTGTTCGCGATTTTGGGCACGGTCATATCGCTCTTGGTGGGTTCCAAAGTCGGCGATTTTGCCAGCATTATGCTGCCGCTGGCGGCGGGAGGTTTCATCTATATCGCCGGTTCCGATTTGGTGCCGGAGCTGAACAAGGAGTCGACCCTGGGCAAGTCACTGGTGCAGATGGTTGCCATCGGACTGGGTGTTGGATTGATGCTTATATTAGATATGCTGGAATGACACGGTCAAATTTGACGCACCAACGCGTTGGGAAATGGGAACTTAGATAACGATGAAAAGAACGGTCAGAGTGCCAAACAGGAGCAACGGCTTATTCGAGCGGCTACGATCCTTCCTGTACGTTGCGGTCGTGCTATTTTCAGTTGTCGGTCTCGCGCGCGGCGCGACCGATGCGGGTGTCAGCCGGGCGACGCTGAAAAACGGTTTGCGCGTGGTGATCGTGCGCAACGCGCTGGCGCCGGTGGTCACGACCGAGATCAACTACCTGGTCGGTTCCAACGAAGCGCCCGACGGATTTCCCGGCACGGCCCATGCGCTGGAGCATATGATGTTTCGCGGCAGTCCGGGGCTGACAGCGGCTCAGCTTTCCAGCCTGATCGCGGCCATGGGCGGAAATTTCAATGCCGATACCCAGCAGGCGGTGACCCAATATTTTTTCACCGTTCCGGCGAGCGATCTCGAAACCGCGCTGCATATCGAGTCGGTGCGCATGCGCGACCTGCTCGCGACCGATGCGTTGTGGGAGCAGGAACGCGGCGCCATCGAACAAGAAGTGGCGCAGGACCTTTCCAATCCGCAGTATATGTTTTACGCGCGAGTGCTGGAGCAAATGTTTGCCGGCACGCCTTACGCTCACACCGCGCTGGGCACGCGGCCGTCGTTTGAAAAAACCACGGCGTCGATGCTTAAGAATTTTCATCGCAAATGGTACGCGCCCAACAACGCGATCCTGGTGATCGTCGGCGACGTGAATCCAACCAAAGTGCTCGCGACCGTCAAACAATTGTTCGAGCCGATCCCGGCCCGTTCGTTGCCGGCGCGTCCAAAAATCGCGTTGTCACCTCTAAAGCCGGCCACAATCGAGGTCGATTCCGACCTTCCCTATGGTTTGGCCGCGGTAGCCTATCGCCTGCCTGGCAGCAACGATCCCGATTATGCCGCCGGTATCGTCTTGGCCGACGCCCTCGACAGTCATCGCGGCGAACTGTACGGGCTCGCTGCCGAGGGCAAAGCGCTTTCCGGGGGATTCGACGCCAGCGCTTTGCCCGTCGCTGGCTTTGGATATGCCAATGCGGCGTTTCCCCGCGGCCAAGACAGCACGGCGCTGGTCGCGGAGTTAAAGCGGATCGTTGCCGGTTACGCCGCCAACGGCATCCCCGCGGAGTTGGTGGAAGCGACCAAGAGGCATGAAGTCGCCGAGGCGCAGTTTCGCAGGAATTCGATCGCGGGCTTGGCCGCCGAATGGTCGCAAGCGCTGGCCGTGGAAGGGCGGCGCTCGCCGGATGACAACATCGAAGCGATCAAAAAAGTTACCGCCGCCGACGTGAACCGCGTGGCGAAAAAGTACTTGACTAACGATAATGCGATCGTCGCAGTGATGACGCCGCGCGAATCCGGCGAGGCCGTAGCATCGCAGAGTCCGCGTTCGGGTGGCGAGTCTTTTGCGCCCAAGCAGACCAAGCCGGTGCCGCTACCGGGCTGGGCTAAAAAAGCGCTCGCGCCATTGGCCGTGCCGGCGTCCACCGTCCATCCGGTCGATACGGTGCTGCCCAACGGCTTGCGTCTGATCATTCAACCCGAATCCATCAGCGATACCGTCAGCGTGTACGGACGCGTAAAACATCGCGCCGAGTTGCAAGTGCCGCCGGGCAAGGAAGGGACGGACCAGATTCTCAGCAATTTGTTTTCTTACGGCTCCGCCCAACTCGATCGCATCGCGTTTCAAGAAGCCGTCGATAAAATCGGCGCGCGGGTTCATGCCGGCACGAGTTTTTCACTCGAAGTCTTGCCCGACGCTTTCGCGCGCGGCACGGAATTGTTAGCCGATAATTTGCTCCATCCCGCTCTTCCCGAGGCTGCGTTCAAGGCGGTCCAGCAGCGCACGCGCCAGGCCGTGGCGGGCCAGCTGCTCAGCCCGATCTACCGATCCGGCCGGGCATTTCTCAAAACGATCTATCCGGACAAAGATCCGACTCTGCGCGAAGCCACGCCCGAGTCGGTGGGTTCGATTACACTCGAAGATGTGCGCCGCTATCATGACCATGTATTCAGGCCGGATCTCACCACGATCGTTGTCATCGGCAAAGTGGACCCGGAGCAAGCCCGCGCTGTCATCGAAAAATATTTTGGCTCCTGGCAGGCCAGCGGCCCAAAACCCGAAACCGACTTGCCGCGGGTGCCGCGCAATCGCGCCGCCACGGTCACGGTGCCGGATCGGAACCGGGTGCAGGACGAGGTCACGCTCGGTCAAACTTTCGAGCTGACCCGTCGTGACACCGACTATTATCCGCTGCAGCTCGGTTTGAACGTGTTGTCCGGCGCCTTCTACGCGACGCGTTTATACCGCGACCTGCGGGAGCAAAGCGGACTGGTTTACTCGGTTGGGGCCGAGCTCGAATCGAGCAACACCCGTTCGGTGTTTGTCGTGTCCTACGCCTGCGATCCCGCCAACGTGGCCAAGGCAAGAGCGATCGTCGAGCGCAACCTGCGCGCGATGCAGAGCGAGCCGGTCACCGCCGCCGAGTTGTTGCAGGCGAAGACCTTGCTATTGAGCAGGATTCCACTGTCTGAGTCGAGCACGGGCGGCATCGCCGCAGGGCTGCTCGATCGCGCCACTCGGGATTTGCCGCTCGACGAGCCGCTGCGCGCGGCTTCACGCTATAAAGATATGACTGCGGCCGACGTTCAAACCGCATACGCAAAGTGGCTCAAAGTCGAAGATCTTGCGCAGGTCGTGCTGGGGCCCAATCCAGAATAAAAACCGACATTGAGCGAAACGCAAAAGAGAAAGCACCATGTCCCATCGCCGCCCGCCCCTTGTCCGCGCCTTGCAACTGAATACCGCCGTTCTTGTCGTGGAGATCGCCGCCGGACTAGGTTTCAGCAGCTTCAGCTTAATCATGGATGGCATCCATAATCTTTCCGACGAGGTTGCGCTCGTGCTGCTCGTACTGGCCTACAGCCTTAGAGCGGGCCTTTCCGGCAGACTGCTGCGCTATGCCAATCTGTTCAATTCGGTCGGACTCTTGGCGATCAGCGCTTTTCTCGTTTGGCGAGTCGTCGAGCGTTTATCGCATCCGGTCGAAGTTCTAGGTATCGTCCCGATCACTGCGGGCTTGATTGGGGCGGCGGCAAACTGGGGCGTCGCGCGAGTGCTTCGCGGGCCAAGCAGGGAGGATCCAGCAATTCGCCTCGCCTATGTGCACAACCTCGGCGATACACTGGTTTCGCTGATTCCGGTCGCCGCCGGCGTCTTGATCTTCGTTACGGGTAGTTCGGTTTTTGACTCGCTTTTTGCCTTGCTGATCGGACTTATCGTCGTCATTACGACGATGCAAGCCGTCATCGGCTCGCACAAATAACTCCTCTGGCCGGAAAACGTATCCTGCGCTCATGCCGACGCTGAACCGAACCGGTGAGGATGTCGGTACTCCGATTTACCCTAGGGAGCAGCGGTCGCTAACAAGAGAGCGATTTGTGCCTTTATCGGTCGCGGCGCAAACTACGCCGCGCGCTGCGGCTTTGCGCGCGAAGCGAAGACGAGATAAACGCCGGCGACGATGAACGGGATGCTCAAAAGCTGCCCCATGTTCAAAGGCAAGCGCTGCTCGAAGGGGACCTGGTTTTCTTTGACGAATTCGATCATGAAGCGGGCGAGAAAACAAACCGTCAAAGCCGCGCCGAAGAGCCTGCCGGGGAATTGCAGAACTAGGGTTTTCAAGGAGGCGAGGTACAAAGCGCAAAAAACTATGAAGTAAGCGGATGCCTCGTACAGCATCGCCGGATGGCGCGGGATATCGTCGACGCGGGCGAACACGATCGCCCAGGGGAGGGTCGATGGAGTGCCGACGATTTCGGAATTAAAAAAATTGCCAACGCGAATCAGAGCCGCCGCGAGCAGACAGGGCACCGTGAGACGGTCGGCAAGCTCGATGAAGCTCATCTCCGCATGTTTTCTAAGATAAAAGTAGAGCGCGATCATGACGCCGGCAAAACCACCGTGGCTCGCCAGGCCGCCTTTCCAGATCATGATAATTTCTAATGGATGCGTGAAATAGTAGTCAGGTTGATAAAACAAGACATGACCCAGCCTGGCGCCGATGATCGTGCCGAGCATCAAATAGAGGAGCAAGTCCGACAACGCGCCGATGTCGCGTCCCTCGCGGTGATAAGTCTGCGTCATGATCTGAAAACCGAGGAAGAAACCAAGCGCGAAGAAGAGTCCGTACCAGCGGACCTCGAACGGCCCGAGGCGAAATATCGCCGGATCTATGTTCCACACCCAATAGTGCATCTCAAGGTGTTACCGTAGCAGCTTTTGCCTTTTACTAAAGGCCATGTCGGGAGGCGAGGGCAACTCAGATCGTTGCTTTTTCTGGTGCGAAAGCTTTGCTATAGTCCGGCCATGCCTTCCATTCTGGTCAAAAATATCGGTGCGCTGGTAACCGGAAAACTGGAAAACCCGCTCCGGCGCGCGGATTCCATTTTCATCAAAGACGGCAGGGTTCAGGCGATCGGCAACGGCTTGAATCAAGCGGCGGACCAGACGATCGACGCCAACGGTATCACGGCGATTCCGGGTTTGATCGATTCCCACTCGCATCCTTCCATCGGCGAGTATACGCCGGCGCAGAACTCACTCGGCTGGATCACCAATTATATGCACGGCGGGGTGACCTCTTTGATCTCCGCCGGCGAGTTGCACTTGCCCGGTCTGCCGCTGCCGCCGGACGCGCGCACGGCATTGTCCGTCGCTATCGTCACAAAGAAGTGCTACGACAACCTGCGCCCGTCGGGCGTTAAAGTGCACGCCGGCACCTTGTTGTTGGTGCCGGGTTTGACAGAAAAGGATTTCGACGAGATCCACGGTCTCGGCATCAAACTGGTCAAATTTATCTTTTATGACTACAGCCTGCTGCGCAACGGCGAGGCGAACCGCTACGTCGAGTGGGCCCATGCGCGCGGTATCAAAGTCAAAATTCATTCGGGCGGCGTGTCGCGCTCGGGGGTGAGCCAGGTGGCGGGCTTCGAGATGGTGCAAAAGATCAAGCCGGATATCATCGGCCATATCACCGGCGGGCCGATCCCGATGCCTGAAGAAGACATGCTCCGTATCGCCGGCGAGACCGAATGCTTCATGGAGATCTGCACCTCGGGTAATTATCGCCTGGCGCTCATCCTCGCCCGCGCGGTCAAAGCAAAAAATTTACATCATCGCGTGCTCATCGGCACCGACACGCCGGGCGGCACCGGGATCGTGCCGCGCGGCATCTTGCGCGAGATCGCGTTTCTCTCCTCGGTCGGCGAAATCGAACCGGAAAAATCGATCTGCATGGCCACCGGCAACGTCGGGCGGGCGCATGACCTGAACCTCGGCGTTCTCGAGGAGGGCCGGCCGGCGGATCTGGTGCTGCTGCATAAAATCACCGGCTCGGTCGCCAAGGACGCGCTCGATTCCTTCGCCAAGGGTGATTTGCCGGGGATTTCCCACGTCATCATCGACGGCGTAATTCAGGTCGCCGGGCGCAGCCAGCAAACCCCGCCGCCGGAGCGCGCCGCGAGCCAATCTTGCTGTTAAGGAGATTTTGACGTGAGAATTTGCGAATTCGGCGTGGGCCTTTTTCCCACCGAACCGTTACAAAAAATGATTCATCTCGCCAAGGTGAGCGAGGAATCGGGGTTCAGCCATATTTGGGTCGGCGACTCCCACCTCATCTGGCGCGAAGCCTACGTCAACATGGCGGCGATGATGCTGAACACGAGCAAGGCCAAGTTCGGCACCGGCGTCACCAATCCGCTGACGCGCCATCCCTCGGTGCTCGCCAGCGCCTACGCGACGCTGGAAGAATATGCGCCGGGACGAACGATCGTCGGCATCGGTCTGGGCGACAGTTCCGTGGAAACCATGGGGCTCAAACCGTCGACGCTGGCAAACTTCGAAACATCGATCCAGCAGATGCGCGAGCTTCTTGCCGGAAAAGAATCGGAATTGCCGTCCGGGAAAATTCATTTGCTCCACCCGTGCAAGCGGAAAGTGCCTATCTATGTCGCCGCTAGCGGGCCGAAGATGCTCGATCTTTCCGGGCGGATTGCCGACGGCATCATCGTGCTGGTCGGCGTGGCCGATGAATATATCGCTCACGCCAAGGAAAAAATCGCCGCCGGGGCGAAAGCGGCGGGTCGAAAGCTGGAAGATATCAATCTGGTTTTATGGGTGCCGTGCGCGGTTTCCGACAGCGCGCCGGCCAAAGACGCGGTGAAGGCCCACGTGGCGCGCGTGGTGGCGCACCCGCTGCCTTATGTTCTCGATCCTAATGAGCAGAAAGTTCTCGAAGAGATCCGCAAGACCTACGACTACTACCATCACATGGACCAGCAGGCGAATCATGCCGAAGTGATTCCCGACTGGTTGGTTGACAAGTTCGCTGTGGCCGGCACCGTGGAACAATGCCGCGCACAAATTGAACGCATCAAGAAAACCGGCGTCAACCAGATTGCCATCATCCCTTACAGCGCGCCGGGCGGCAACCGGGAAGAAACCATTCGCGGCTTCGCCAAGGCGATGAGCTAGCTGTAGTACCAGCATGGGAGGTTCGCAGTTCTCTTTCGGTCTCGCTAAAAAGGAGAAAACCCATGAAGATCGTGCATACGATGATCCGCGTCAACAATCTCGATGAAAGTTTGAAGTTTTACTGCGACGGGCTCGGCATGAAGCTCTTGAAGAAGCGCGACTACGAGTCGGGCCGATTTACCAACGCCTTTGTCGGTTACGGCTCAGAAGAGACCGATGCGGTGATCGAGCTCACCTATAACTGGGATACCCACAAGTACGACCTCGGCACCGGCTTCGGCCATATCGCCCTCGGCGTGCCCGACGTCTACAAAACCTGCGACGAGCTGCGCGCCAAAGGAGTCAAAATCATCCGCGAGCCGGGCCCGATGAAGCATGGCAGCGGCACCAACGCCATCGCTTTTCTCGAAGATCCGAACGGCTACAAGATCGAGCTGACGACGCGGCCCGAATAATCCGTGTGGCGATTGGACCTTTGACTATGGCGAAGCTGATCGCGAAGCCGACGGTCGTCCCCGCCGCGGGCGAGCCGCCGAAGATCATTGCAGAGTTTTTCGGCAGGGTGAATTCAAAAACTCCGGCGCTCAGTATCGCCAAAATGACCAGCCCGCCTGGCTGGCGCGAGCCCGGGCAGACGCCGGAGTTCGACGAATATACGGTTGTGCTGCGCGGCGAGCTTCAGGTTGAAACGCGAGAGGTCATTTACCAAGTTGGCGCCGGAGAGGCAATCGTGGTCAGTGCGGGAGAGTGGGTGCGCTACAGCACTCCGGGAGCAGAAGGCGCAGAATACATCGCCGTCTGTCTGCCTGCTTTCTCTGCGGAGAATGTCCACCGCGACGCGTAGCTCTGCGCCGAGACCCCCTCCGAATTACTTCTTGATGATGCGATAGCCGGCATTGTCGAGAATGTTATAAAGCTGGATGATATCCGTCGCTGGGCGGTAACCCACATCACCCAACGGCGAGCGCACGAAAGAGTCCTTCCATTTGGGATGGCCGGTTGAATCCAGAGTTTCCTTGTTGAGCAGAATCAGCAGCACCAGTTTTTGCAGTACCGCCGCATATTCGCTATCGAGCCGATTTCTCGTCATGATCACGGACGGCACAGCGTGAGTGTCGAAGGCCTCGGCCCATGGATAGACCGATTTTTCAATCCTCTTTTTCGGGTAGATTTGTTCCAGTCCGCTGTCCGCCGGCAGGGCGACGAAGTGAAAACTCCCATCGAGATCGCGAAACGCCGGTACCGGCGCGCCGCCGACAAAGATCAAGGCATCGATCTCACCGGCGTTAAGCTTCTTGACGGCTTCGTCGGGCGGGCTAAAGACGTGGTCGACCGTTAAATCGAAGCCCGCAAGCAGCACTTCCGCAGTGAGCGCCGACCCGCTCTTCTCCGGGCCCACCGCGACCCGTTTCCCTTGCAACTGTTGCAGCGACTTGATCTCGGGGTTCTTAGCGATGACGTGAATTTCCTCGAGGTAGAGGTTGAGTAGAACTTTGGCTTCCTGCAATACGTTGATGCCGGTTTCTTTGCGCATGATCTCGGCGACGAACTGGAACACGTCCAGTTGCATGATCGCCAGATCCACTTTGCCGGCGCCCAGCAAATTGATGTTATCGAAAGAGCCATTGGTCTCGACGATGTTTAGAGGGATGCCTTCTTTCTCGGCGATCTGCTTGATGTCCTGTGCGATCTTGAAGTAGGTGCCTTCATGGGAGCCGGTGGCGATCGTCAGCGCCGCCGCCTGTCCGTAAGAAAGCAGAGCCAGTAGGATCGCGCCGAATATTTTCATAGGGACTCTCCGGTTCGATGCGGTTGATTTGACTGTAACCGGTACCATACTTCAAAACAGCCTTGCGACGAAGAAAATTCCAACCATGGCAAAGGCCAGGGCTAGTTTGAGAGCGGCGCCGAGCACGATGCCGAGGGTTGCGCCGATCCCGGCGCGCGACGCCTGGCGCAAATTTTTCTGGGCCAGGAGCTCTCCGATGACGGCGCCGATGAAAGGGCCGAAAACGACCCCGGGAAAGCCCAGGAAAAGTCCGGCTACGGTGCCCAAAAGCGCGCCGATGACGGCGCGTTTGGAGGCGCCGAATTTTTTCGCGCCAAACATGGCCGCCCAGAAATCCACGCCGATCGTCAGCAGCGCGAGGACGGCGATGATGACGATTGTTCCGATGCCAACGTATTTGAAACCTTCGGCCCAAGCTGCGAGCAAGAGGCCGGCGAAAATCAACGGCGCGCCGGGCATGGCCGGAAAGACCAAGCCGACCAGACCGGCGAAGACCAAAAGCATCGAGACGACCCAGAAAAGGAGAATGGTATCCATGGAGAAAATCGCAACCTGAGGATCGCCGGTCTAACCCCTCGGCTGCGCGATCTGCTCCATGGTGCTGGCCTTGCTCATGGGCTCTGCGGCGAGCCGCTGAGCAATGATTTTATAAACCTCGGGCGAGAAACCCAAGCCAAAATGAGTGGTGTGAACCTCGATGTGCTCGACGTTCGAAGCGTTGCGGTCGATGCAGGCTTGCCAGGCTACCATTGAGTCCCGGCGTGAATAGAGCGCAATCACCTGGGTGTGGAGGGCAATCTGATTGCGCCTTTCCACTTCGGCGGCAATTTCGTCGACATCGACGCCGCGGCTACGAAACCAATTGGCAACGACAGTATATTTGGGTCCGCCGACAACCGGGGTGCCGAGGGTGATGACCTTGCCGATCAGATCGGCACGTTCCCGCGCCAACTCTCGCGCCAGATAGCCGCCGAAGCTCCAACCGATCAGATGCACTTTTTGCTTATTGCGGCGAGCCAGAGAAGACGCCCGCTTCAAGATTCTCGGAAGCAATTCGGTTATTGCGCCTTTGTTGCGCCCAAGACCCCAACCCCGGGCCCGATAGCCGAGCAGGAGGAGATAGCTTTTCAAGATCATGGTGGATCCGTCACCGGCGCCGTAGCCGGGGAGGATAAGCACCGGTTGACCGTGACCGCGCGGTTGCAGGGCGAGAGCGGGGAAGCGCAAAAACAGGCGCGGCAGTTCTATCAAGCCGCGCGCTTCGCGAATCACATGGGAAGGATCGGGAGGCTCGATCAAGTCGGTCATGGAGTGCTTTTATGGCTCGATTAACATCGCGCTAAGTTTACTGCGGCAGCGGCGGAGAAACAACCGCACTACCCGGCAGGTAGCGGCCCAGTTAGAAGCCGCCACGAATCGTACCACGGGGAAAGATTCCTCGCTTCCACTCGGAATGACAACAATGCAAATGGTTTTTCATCTCGAACCCTTCGTGCACACTCAGGGTAAACTCCGTGAGAGATCTCTAACTGACTGAAGCACTATCTTCCGGCGGGTTCCGCACGGCTGCGTTCCTTAGACGGTGCGTGCAACGCGGATACATCAACGACGGGGATAAGGCTCTTTCACGCACCCAATTATTTGGTTTTGTCCGGAAATGGGCAGAGGGCTTTAATCGTGCAATCGGGACATTTTGGCTTTTTCGCCGCACAGACGCGCCGGCCATGGTACTGCATCAGATGACAGAAACGCACGCGCTGCCTTTCCGGCACGACGGTCATCAAGTCGGCTTCGATCTTGTCGGGGTCGGATTGCCGAGTAAAGCCCAGGCGCTGCGACAAGCGCATGACATGGGTGTCGACGCCGATGGCTTGCTGACCGAAGGCGTTGCCAAGCACGATGTTAGCGGTTTTTCGACCGACGCCCGGCAGGCTCACCAGATCGGCAATATGGTCGGGGACTTTGCCGCCGAAGCGGCCGACCAGCTCCCGGCAACAGTTGCGAATCGACTTGGCCTTGTTGCGATAAAAATTGATCTTGCCGACGGCGCGTTCCAACTCGGCGGGAGGCGCCCCGGCGTAGTCGGCGGCGCTGCGATAGATTTTAAAAAGCTCGGCGGTCACCTGGTTGACCAGATCGTCGCGCGCCTGAGCCGCCAGGATCAGCGCGATGAGCAACTCCAGCGGACTTTTGAAATCGAGCGCGAGCTTGGCATCGGGGTAAGCCTTTTCCAGGTGGACAAGAATTTTCTTCATGCGCGCCTTGGCGGCGCTGCCCGATGCTTGGTTTTTGCGCGGTGAAGCCATTTTGGTTTTAGGGGAATCTATGCTAGCAAAAAGTGATTCATAAGAGGAGGAAAATTTTCATGGATGCCAATGCTCTAACGAACGCAAAACAAACTATTCGAAAGCTCAAGAAAGATAAAGCGGAACTTCTCGGTTCGACGCGGGATCGCAAGAAACTCAAAAAACTTCAACGCCAGGTAAAACTGTTGAAACGGCAATCACGAGTGCTCGCCAAGGAAAAGAAAGCCGAAGCGGCAGCCACAGCGGCCGCGGCAGCGGCAAAAGCTGCGGCGGAAAAGACCGCGGCGGCCACAAAACCGGCGGAAGCCCCCGCCCAATAAATCGAAAGTAAGCGGTCATGGCCTCGCCTCGTCTACACGGCCGCGGCTCGGCGAGCAATCCGAAGAACCGCTTCGAGGCCATCGAGCGGGTGCCGGAGCCGCCGGAAGATTTCGACCAAACTTCCGCGCCGCAGACCCAGTTTTTTCCCGACCACAGCAAATCGATCATTGCGTATAACGACAGCCCCGACGTCGGCTTCGAGGCCAGCATCAACCCGTATCGGGGCTGCGAGCATGGCTGCGTCTATTGCTACGCGCGGCCGTCCCATGAATATCTTGGCTTTTCCGCCGGTTTGGATTTCGAGACCAAGATCATGGTCAAGGAGGACGCGCCGGAGCTTTTGCGTCGCGAGCTTTCCAGCCGCGCCTGGAAGCCGCAACTGGTCTCGCTGAGCGGCAATACCGACTGTTACCAGCCGGTGGAGAAAAAGCGCGAGCTGACGCGGCGCTGCCTGGAAGTGCTGCTCGATTATCGCAATCCGGTGGTCATCGTCACCAAGAATTTTCTGGTCACGCGCGACATCGATATTCTCGCCGAGTTGGCGCGCTACGACTGTGTTGGCGTGACGATTTCCGTGACCACGCTGGATCACAAATTGTCTTCTCTGCTCGAGCCGCGCGCGTCGCGGCCGGCGCGCCGGCTCGCCGCCATCAAAGCGCTCGCCGACGCCGGCATTGCGGTGGGCTACCTCCAAGCGCCGATGATTCCCGGTCTTACGGATTCGGAAGCGCCGGCCATCGCCGTGGCGGCGGCGAAAGCGGGCGCGACATTTTCCGGCTACGTCGCGTTGCGCCTGCCGTTCGCCGTGAAAGAGCTGTTCGAGCAATGGCTCGATCGCTATTATCCCGACAAGAAAAGCAAGATTCTCCATCGGGTCCGGGAAATCCGCGGCGGCAAGCTCAACGATCCGAATTTCAAATCGCGTATGCGCGGCGAGGGGATTTATGCCGAGCAGATGGCCGAGCTGTTTGAGCTGGGGCGCAAGAAATCGGGAATCAGCACGCGCTGGCCGAAGCTGACTACGGAGCATTTCCGGCGGCCAGGACGAGACCAATTGAATCTTTTCTGAATCGGCGACCGAGCCGCTTCACTTTTAAGCTCCGGCACAGTTTGTCACTTGAGATTTGCAATCGGTCATGCCGACCAGCGGCCTAGTCGCAGTAGTATTCGATCTGATAACCGTTGGGGTCGGAAAAGTAGATCGCGTCCTGGCCGCGCCGCCCGTCGATTTTCACGCCGTGACGCTTGAGTTTTTGCTCGATTCGCTTGAGCCCCGCCGCGGTGACTTTGAAACCGATATGCTCAAGAGCCTGAGCGCCTGAAGGCCGAGCCGCGCTTTTGACGAAATTGATCAGGTCGCTGCCGCCGGGCGTGGTCAAAAATAGCATCTTGGGCGGATGGCGAAAGGCGATCTTCATACCCAAGACCCCGATGTAAAACTCTTCGGTCTTTTTCAGGTCACGCGCTTTGAGCGCGATATGGCTTAACCCTTTGCTGGCCATGGTGACATCCCCCAGGTTCAGGACGCGATGCGTCGCGACGCGTTTTGCTTTCTATAGCGCGCTGCGGCGCCGCTGTGCAAATCAAAGGCGGGCCGCGCTTTTACATCGGGCGCGAACATTGATACGGTGAAGACCTTCCGGGCTCCTTTCGACTTGAATTTTTCACTTACCGATGGCCGCATCGAAGCCAAAAGCAAAATTTTTCTACGGCTGGTATATCGTTGCCGTCGGTTTCCTCGCGCAGGTGAACTGCGCCTTTCACATGTCGAGCACGCTCAGCGTGTTTCTCAAACCCTTGACCGAAGACTTGGGAGTTTCGCGAGGATTGTTTTCATTGCTGCGCTCGGGAGAAATCCTCATCGCCGGCGCATTGGCGCCGCTGGTGGGACCACTGGTCGATCGTTACGGCGGCCGTTGGTTGATGACCGGCGGCGCGCTCGCCGCGGGTGCGGGTTTCATCTTGCTCAGTCAGGTCAGCGCTTTCTGGCAATTTCTCTTGCTGCGCTGGGCCTGTATCGCCGTCGGCGGCGTGCTCATGTGTCAGATGATCGTGAGCGTGACCCTGTCCCGCTGGTTCGTGCGCAAACGCGGCCGCGCCATTGCGATCGCGAGCCTGGGGCAAGGCGTGTCGAAAGTTTTGATCCCCATCGTGACCGCGACGCTTTTCATTTGGGTCGGCTGGCGCTGGACCTGGTCGATCTTCGGCGTGATAACGCTGATTCTCGTGGTCGTACCGGCCGCGCTGCTGATGCGCCGCAGTCCCGAAGAAATGGGACTCCATCCCGACGGTATCGATGCGCCGATCGAGCCCACGGCCGAAATCGCGCTCAAACGCGCAGCACGAGCGCCGCGCGGCAGTGCCGCGGAGGAGACCCTATGGTCGCGGCGCGAAATCGTCGGCACGCGCACGTTCTGGATCATCTGTTTCATGTACGGCATGGCCAATGTCGGCATCGCCGGCCTCAATCTTCACGTGTTTGCCTACATCACCGACATCGGATTCAGCGCGATGGTGGCGGCGACGACCCTGACGATCATCGCTTCAATGCAGCTGGGCTCTACCTTAATCTGGGGTTTGATCAGCGAACGGATGGATATTCGCCACGCCAGCGTGACAATGTTTGTCGTCCAGGCAACCGGGCTGGCACTCGCGATTACGGCCGGTCACGCGGTCGTGATGTACATCGGATTTTCTCTTTATGGCATCGGTTTGGGCGGCAGCTTCGTGCTCCAAGAGCTGATCTGGGCCACTTATTTCGGCCGGCTCTCCCTCGGTACGGTGCGCGGTCTCGGCACGCTTGTAACCTACACTTTCGGCGCCGCGGGGGCGCCGTTTTTTGGCTTCGTGCACGATCTTACGGGCAGCTATCGATCTTCGTTTGTTGCCTTCGTCATCGCCCTGGGCGTTTCGGCGGCGCTGAGCTTAACGGTGCGCGCGCCGCGAAAAATCGCGCGAGGCTAGATTGACGCCGCGCGAAGAGCAAGCATAATGAAGATGGCACTTCTCACCCGCACTGACATGGCCAAACAATCGCACCGCGGCGTCGAGCTGCGCATGGATGGGCCGCGCGACGGCGTGTTCAAACTCGCTCTGGCGGGCCGGCTCGACTCGAGCACAACGGGCGTTGTGTGGCGCCAAGCCGTAGCTGCCGTAAGCGGCGCCAAAGCGCATAGCGTGGTCGTCGACGCCCGCTCGATCGATTACTGCGACGGCGCCGGCATCGCCTTGCTCGTGCAGCTGCGCCAGCTACAAAGTCATGTGGGAGGCACGCTGCAGATCGAGGGCCTGCGCCCCGAGTTCGCCAGTCTGCTCACTGATACGGTACCGATCACGGGTGGTGAAGCCGGCGGCGAGATCTCTCAGGGCGGCCCCGCCGTGGAGATCGGCGAAGCGACCGTCGAGCTTTGGCGCGACATTCAGGTTCTCGTCAGCTTTATCGGGGAGCTGGTGACCGGGCTAGCTTATGCCGCGCTTCATCCGCACCGCATCCGCTGGCGCGACGTTTTGCGCGTGGCTGAAGCTGCCGGTGTCAACGCCTTGCCCATTGTCGCCCTGGTCAGTTTTCTGATGGGGCTGATCATGGCCTTTCAAGCCGCGATTCCGCTGCGCCAATTCGGCGCGCAGCTTTTCATCGCCAATTTGATCGGGCTCTCGATGCTGCGCGAACTGGGCCCGTTGATGACGGCGATCATTTTGGCCGGCCGTTCAGGCTCGGCGTTTGCCGCCGAGATCGGCACGATGAAGGTGCGTGAGGAAATCGACGCGCTCAAAACCATGGGCCTCGATCCGGTGCGATTCTTGATCGTGACCCGGGTGATCGCGGCGGTCTGCATGACGCCGCTGTTGACGATTTTTGCCGATCTGTTGGGATTGATGGGCGGTTCGGTGGTCATGCTGTCGCTCGGCTTTCCGCTGATCACCTATTTTCACCAAGTCCAATACGCGGTGACCTACGGCTCATTGATCGGCGGCCTGATCAAATCCTTCGTCTTTGGTGTTCTCATCGCCGGAATTGGCTGCCTGCGCGGCTTGCAAACCAAGTCCGCGGCGAGCTCGGTGGGAGAATCGACCACCAGCGCCGTGGTCAGCGGCATCATTCTGATCGCGATCACCGACGGTATTTTCTCGGTGATCTACTACTATCTGGGAGTTTAGATGGCGAGCGCCGCGGATCGCGAGGCGATCATTCGGGTGGAGAACTTCCGGGCCGCCTACAACGGCCAGGTGGTTCTCGACCGCGTCAACTTCGAAGTTTACCCCGGCGAAGTGTTCGCCATTCTCGGCGGCTCGGGCTGCGGCAAGAGCACGCTGCTCAAGCATATGATCGGTCTCTACAAACCGGCGGCGGGCCGGATTCTCATCGACGGCGAGGATATTGCCGCTGCCTACGGCGAAGCGCGGCTGAAAATCTTGAGAAAGTTCGGCGTGATGTACCAGAGCGGCGCTCTCTTCGGCTCCATGACGCTGCTCGAAAACGTCGCCCTGCCGCTCGAAGAGTTCACCGACCTGCCTCCCGAAGCGATCCGCTTGATCGCTTTGATGAAGCTGGAGCGCGTCGGCTTGAGCGGGGCGGCGGAGCTCATGCCGTCGGAACTGAGCGGCGGAATGCAGAAGCGAGGGGCGATCGCGCGGGCCATGGCGCTCGACCCGCAGATGCTGTTTCTCGACGAGCTGTCGGCCGGCCTGGATCCGGTCACCTCCGCGGAGCTGGACCAATTGGTTTTGAGCCTGGCGCACGGCTTGAAGATCACTTTCGTCGTGGTAACCCACGAGTTGCCGAGCATCTTCACGATTGCGGATCGGGTCATTATGTTGGATAAACAGGAAAAGGGCATCATCGCCATCGGCAGTCCGCGGGAGCTCCGCGAGCGCAGCGAGGATCGGCGGGTTCAGCAGTTTTTTTCCCGGCAAGGCTCAAACGGAAATTGACGCCGCGACGCGCCGGCGCTTTCGCTTGGTGTGGCACGAAATGGAAAGATTCAGCTACTTCAAGATCGGCATCTTCGTTATCAGCGCCGTGGTGATCGGCGTCATCGGCGTGGTCGTGCTCGGGGTGGGGACGATCTTCCAGAAAAAGAGCATCGTAGAAACCTATATCGACGAGTCGGTGCAGGGTCTCGACGTCGGCTCGCCGGTGAAATTTCGCGGCGTGCCGGTGGGCAGCGTCGAGCAGATCACGCTCACCAGCGTGGTTTATCCGACGCGCCATCAATACGTGCTGGTGCGCATTTCCATTTCTTCGAACGTCTTTCAGTTCCCGCTGAACGACCCGTCGAGCCCCGCGCTCAAAAGCGCGCTCGATCGCGGCTTCCGGGTTCGCATGGCGGCGCAGGGCTTGACCGGCGTCGCTTATCTAGAGGCCGATTACTTGGAGCCGGACCGCAATCCGCCGCTACAAATCGACTGGCAGCCTAAGTATCCCTACATCCCCTCGACCCGCAGCCGCATCACCCAGCTGAGCGACGCGGTGGAGCGCATTTTGCGCAACGTTGAGGACATCAATATCCCGCATATTACGGCGAGCATCGAAAAGTCGCTCTCGGCGATGACCAAACTGGCGGAAAGCGCCAATCTGGACAAGATCGGCACGCAGGTCAACGCCTTGCTGAGCGAGGTGCGCGACACCAATCGACAGATAAACGCGTTGGCCAGCAACCCGGACCTCAAATCAACCATCGCCGACGCCTCGGTCACCTCGGCGCGAGCGCGCCAGATCATCGAGCGCGCCGAAAAGCCGATCAGTCAGATGCTCACCGAGCTGCCGCGAGCCACAGAGGGTTTGGATCAGTTGGTCAAGCGCATGGATTCGGTGGCCAAGGATTTGCCGGAGACGAGCGCGCAGTTGCGCCAGACCATCCAGCGCATGAATCGCCTGATCACGAGCCAGCAGCGCGACATCGAGAAAACCGTCGATAACCTGCGCGCGGTGTCCGAAAACATGAAAGAGATCACCGACAATTCGAAAAAATATCCCTCCCAAGTTTTGTTCGGCGCGCCCCCGCCGCCGTCGAAGGTCATGCAACGATGATGCGAATAAAGTCACGGCTCCGACACACGATTGTCGTCCTGGTGATTTTTTTTTCCGGTTGCGTCAGCCTGGAGCAGAAATATCCCGATAAACGCTACTTCGTGATCGAGATTCACGACGCCGGTCGAGCATCGCCGGCTCAAAGCGATCGCGTCCTGCTGGTTTCAAACCTGCATATTTCACCGCGCTACGCCGGCACCGGCTTTGTCTATCGGACCTCGGAGACCGCCTATGAATCGGATTTCTACAATGAGTTTCTCTCTTCGCCGGGCACGATGATCAGCGAGGAGGTGCGCAAAGGATTGACCGCTGCTCCCGGCTTTAAATATATCATCGGCCCCGCCAGCGAGCTGACTCCGAATTATGTTCTGGAGGGGTCGGTGAACGCGCTCTACGGCGATTTTCGTAATCTCAGTTCGCCAGCGGCGGTTCTGGAGATCGAATTTTTCCTGCGCAGCGACAATCCCTCGAACCCCGGCATCGCCTTGCACAAACGCTACGAGAAGTCGGTGTCCATCGGCCAACGCTCTCCCGACGCGCTCGCCAAAGGCTGGGATCAGGCACTGCAAGAGATCGTCGCCGAATTGGTCGCGGATTTGGACAAGGCGAAGCTGTGAGCTGAAGTTTTACTCTGCCGGCCGCACCCGGCAGAGATAGGAGCGGTGCGGCAGGGAGCCGCTCACCGGGTCGGTAAGCTCGGTGCCGATCAAAGTCCCGGGGTTGGCGCCGCTCGGATCGTAGGGATCGTATCCCGGCAGTTCCATTTCCTTGCATTCTTGCCACCACCCATGCTGGCAGCAGACCACGCCGGGAACGATATTTGTGGTCACGCGCGCCTTGACGCGAATCACGCCACGCGGGCTTTCGACGATCATCCACTGTTTGTTCTTGATGCCGTAACGCAGCGCGGTTTCCGGATGGATGTCAGCGCCGGGTTCCGGAGCGGTTTTGCGCAGGCTCGGCAGCGCGCGCTGTTGGCTGTGCACGTAGTTGGTAATCTTCGCGTTGGTGAGCACCAGCGGAAACTCCGCCGCGAGATCGGGCCGGCTAAAAGGACTCAGCGCCGGCTCGACATATTCCGGCAGCGCCGGAATTCCGTTGGCGGCAAAAGTGTGCGAGTAAAGCTCGACCCGCTTGGACGGTGTGGCGAAGCCGCGCAAGATGCCGTCCCGGCTCGCGCTAGGAACAAATCCCCCTCTGTCCCCCTTTGTCAAAGGGGGATGAAAGGGGGATTTTTTTTGGTGCTTTTCGTAGGTCGGTTCTACCGACGGAGAGATGCCGCCTGGAGAGTTTTTGAGCTGTTCAAGGGTGACGCCGCTCGGCTCGAGCTCATACTTGTAAGCCGCTTCGATCTCGCCCTGCCAAAATTTGTCGCCGAAGCCCAATCGCTTCGCCAGCTCAAAAATGATCCAGGTGTCCGAGCGGCGCTCGGCCAGAGGCTCGACAACGGCGGGACGATACTGCAGGTGGGTCTTGCCTTGACGGCGGTGCTCGAAGGCTGTGGCGATGTTCGCCATTTCCAAAAAGCTCGCTGCCGGCAAGACGTAATCGCAAAGCTCGGCGGTCGGGGTCATGAACAGGTCGACGGCGACGGCGAATGGCAATTTTTTCATTGCCTCGCGGCCACGCCGCGAATCGGCGTTGGACATGACCGTGTTCGAGCCGAAGTTCAACAGCGCTTTGACCGGATAGGGGCGCTCTTCGAGGATGGCGGTAAAAACATCGTAGGCGGCGCAGTTGCCGGGTTTTGCCGGCGGGCCGAGCGGTTTGCGCTCGCGGCCGATGCGCAGCGCGGCGATTTCTTTCGGTAGAAATTCCTTGCCATCGACTTCGTTGACCGACACCTTCGGGAAAATTACGTTGCCGCCGGGGCGGTCGAAGTCGCCGAGCAGGGCATAGAGCGACGCGACGGCGCGGCTGGTTTGCGTGGCGTTGGTATGCTGGCCGAGGCCGTTCCACATATACATGCTCACCGGCCGGTTGTGCGCCAGGAGCAGCGCGGTCTGCCAGACCTTTTCCGCCGCCACCCAGTGAATTTTTTCCGAGTGCTCGGGCGCGAAAGAGGCGGCGATTTCGCCGAGATGATCGAACACCGGCTTACAATGAATGCCTCCGCCGTCTTTTCCCTTCAGCGTGCGCGCGCCGAACAGCGCCGGCCTAACGCCGTCGCGGTCGTAAGCCAGTGTGGCCGGGTCATAAATCGCCGGGCGCTGGCCGGCTTCGTCCCAAACCGCATAGCGGGTGGAAACGCCGCTCGGTGAGAGATCGGCTTCGGTGACGATATGATTCGATTCGATATCGAGCAAAAAAATCCCGTTGGTCCAGCGGCGCGCGAAGCCAGCGTCGTACCAACCTTCATCGATCAAGCAATGGATCAAAGCCAATGCCAGCGCGCCGTCGCTGCCGGGGCGCGGCTGCAATAGCAAGTCCGCCTGCGCGCCGATGCCGACGCGGCGCGGATCGATGACCACCGTCTTCATGCCCCGCGTGCGGGCCTGAACGATGTCGTGCGCGAGAATCAGCGAGGTCGAGCTCGGGTTGTGGCCCCAGAGAAGAAAAGTTTTGCTGTTGGCAAGATCGGGCGTCGGCAGGTTGGCGCCGAAGGTGTAGCTGAAGCCGGTGTCTTTGTGCCAGTTGCACACATGGGTCGTCGATACCCAGTTCGGGCTGCCGATGAGGTAGAGCAAGCGGCCAAGCCAACGCTCCGCGTCGTCCACCGAAGTGCCGCTCCTTGTGCCTTTGGCCAGCGCGATGGCTTTGGCGCCGTCGCGCTGGCGGATTTCCAGGATCCGTTGGGCGATGTCATCGAGCGCTTCCTCCCAGGAGACTCTCTGCCATCCTGGATCGGCATCCCCTTTGGGGCGTGTGCGCTTGAGCGGGTAATCGAGCCGATCGGGATTGTAAACTAGTTCCGGCGCTGCTTTGCCTTTGAGGCACATGACGCCGCCGTTGGGGTGATCGTGGTCGGGATCGAGCCGCGTGACGCGGCCATTTTCCACGGTCGCGACCGTCGCGCAGTGGGCGGTGCAGAGCGCGCAGTAGCCGCGCACCGCGCGGGAAGTTTGAGCGAGATCAGCCGTGAGCATTTGTTCTAGGATATTCTGAACTCGAACTTTTTACCAATCTCATACTAGGAGTGGAAGCAGGGCTGCCCATTTCTGAGCATATTGCCCCGCTCGCCGTGAGTCGAGGCGCTTCTATAATGTCCGCCACATCTCCCGGTGACGAACTACCTGGCGGCGATTCCCAGCTCTTTCCAGGCTTCTCGGAGCACCGAGAAATCCACCAGCTTGGCGACCGGGGGGGATTCCTTGAGTTCCAATGGCGTGGTGATAGTAAGCGCGATGTTTTGCCGCAAGATTTCCTCCTCGGCGCCGCCCGGCGCTTGTGCATTGATCGCCCGGACTGAAACGTCTGCGGCCGCTTCGGTGACGTCTCGCGGATATCCGAACTCCGCCATCGCGATGCGAATGGTTTCTTCTCTGTTTTTGACCATCAAAAGCATAGCCTTGACCATAGCTCGGGTCCAACGTTTTATCTTGTCGCGCTCTCGGGCCAGCTTAGCATCGCTGGTTGCGTAGCCACCCCAGGGCCACGGCGCCAAGTCCGCCAGATAGCCGAGCGCGTGAAATCCCCTCTTTCTCAACAAAAAAGCCATGTCAGGATTGACTGCCATAGCTTGGATGGTTTTTGTTTCCAAAGCCGCCACGATGGTTTCGCCGCCACGGACGGTAAAAAAGGTGACGTCCTTGTCGGGATTCAACCCGTTTTGCTGCAGCACTATGCTGGCGGCGATTTGAGTGCTATTCCTCGGGCCGGTTACACCGACCACCTTGCCTTTCAGGTCGGGAACTCGCTTGATTTCCGGTGCGCCCACGAAGACGAAGGTCGACTTGTAAAAGGGGAAGAAAATAGCCTTCAGAGGCGCGCCTCTTGCGGCGACTCTCATGGTCGAGCCAGCAGCTGCGGCGACATCGATTTCACCACCCATTAATGCCGGCGCAATGGTGTTGCTCCTGATCAAGATCCATTGAACCTCCAACCCTTCGCCACCGAAGAGTCCGGCGCGGATGCCGATGAAGAGGGGCAGCTGGCCAAAGCTCTTGTCCGGGAGCGCGACCCGTATCGGTTCGACAGCGAAAACCTCGCTTCGAGTCGAGTAAATCGCCGGGTGTCCGGCAAGCACCAGGAGTGCGACGCCCAGGATAGTGGCGATTCTAAGCGGTTTGAGGTTCATATCCAGCTCCCTCCAAGCGAATATTGACCATCCGATGAAGCCCATGCAATGGGGCTGATTCAGTTGGCGACTCAGTACCGAATTTCGCTTCCCGCAATTACCGAACCCTCTTATCGCAAGCCTGGAAAAATATCTAGATTGAACTGCAAGGGTCGCTAGCTTATCTGCTTCAAGCCGTTCCGGTCGAGGAGGGTTTCGCTTCCACGTTCCTCTTGACGGCTGGTATGGGAAGGATTTTTGCCCATCAAAAAATCTTCCTCCGCGGTAGATGTTTGCGGGGAATTGTTGGCTTGACACGTAGGACAAACAGTGGGATAGATAGCGCCGTCTTTCAAGCGCAACGGGAATCTTGCTCTGAGCCGGGTGAAAATGGTCTCGGCAGGGAGGTTCATGATATGGCTACCGTTTCCGACATGAAGGACTTGTTAGAAGGGTTTCGAAGCCTTCCTCAAGATCGTCAAAAAATCTTATTGGAACTGCTTTGCCAGTTACCGGAAAAGACCAGGGCAAGAATTCCCGGCGAGATATCCTTAGCTCACTACGCAGAGATCAATAAACTTTTATTAGACGTGCTCGACGAGACCAACGCCATGCAGGCGGTGGCCCGATTGAACGAATCAGGGAGAGAAGACCCGGCGCCGGTTTTTGTCGGCTGGGTTGAAAATGGCCTGAGGGCCAGGCTAAGGCTTGGCCGGAACGATCCGGCCCCCGGGTTGTTGCGGGCCGGAGATACGGCATCTTCCACTACGTACGAGATGTGTTACTACCACGGCACCATCGAGCGCGACTGGACGAGGCCCGACCACGTGCAGGAACGCCGAAGCAACGAGCTTTGTCTGTCCCAGAAAACCGGAGTGAACTATTTGCGGGTCGTTCGGATTGAAGTTGTCGACGAGAACAAGCATCGTCGTGGCGTCGGCGTGTTGGGTGTTGGATTTTCGACGAAACCGGATGATCTCGGCAGGGTTGACGATCTTCTCAAGACCTGGGCGCAGAGCGACAAGCGCGGGCTGGTACCCTATCTCGTGAAAAATTTTGAGCTCGGAGGGCGGATTCTCTGACGAGCTAAGAAATCATGGCGCGTTCGAGCCGTAGAACGGAGAGTCGCAAACGGTCCCGGTCTGTGGTTTCAAAAAACACTGCGCGTATCCATGGCAAAGCCCAGGAACTCGCGGCGCTATTGGCGATCGCGCAAACTGCCACGCAATCGCTCGATGCTGAAAAAATTCTCAGTGACACCCTTGATAAGTCGTTAGAAATCCTCCGATTCGACGTTGGCTATATCAGAATCTTGGACGATGAGGCGCGTAATTTCACCGTCCGAGCCGTCCGCGGACTTTCCTCTCCTGAATTTCTCTCCAGCCGCATTCCGGTTGATACGTCCTTCGACATTATGAGAAGGATCCTGTCCCGGGAACCGGTTCCCTGTCCCGATATTCGCCGGGATCCTCGATTCCGCGCTCGGACAATGGAGCGAGAGGGTGTGATCTCTAGCGCCTTTGTGCCAGTGATGTCCAAAACACGCGTTATTGGCCTGCTCGTAGTCGGCAGCCGCAAACGACACCGATTTTTGAAGGGAGAGATTAACCTCCTCACGGCCTTTGGGTCGCAACTCGGCATGGCTTTAGAGAATGCTCGGCTCTTCGATCAGGTCAAAGGGGACATCGCGTACATCGAAAACCTCGTGGAGAATGCCGGCGATGCGGTTATCGCTACGTCCTTGGATGATCAAATCCTCACTTGGAACCGCGCCGCTGAGGTTATCTTTGGCTATAACAAGCGAGAAGCCATCGGTCAAAATTTGGCCATTCTGTTGCCCCCGAATCATGCCGACGAGCTTCCAGAGATTCGCAAGCAGATCAGCGACGCAGGCGTGATCCGGAATCTCGAGGTTCGTAGGAAAAGGAAGGACGGTGTGATCCTTGAAGTTGCCCTCGCGGTCTCGCCAATCAAGGACGGTCCAGGGAACACGACGGGCCTGCTTCATCTGGCCAAAGATATCACGGAAAAGAAGCGCTATGAAGAAAGACTCAAAGATCTCGACAAATTGAAATCGGACTTCGTTTCGAACGTTTCCCACGAATTAAGGACGCCGCTGACCGCCATCAAGGGATCGGTGGACAATATGCTCGACGGCCTCACTGGTTCGCTGAACGAAAAACAGGCCCGCTATCTCACGCGCATCAAATCGAATACCGACCGGCTCTCGCGGCTTATAAACGATCTGCTGGATCTATCGAGAATAGAGGCAGGGAGAATCGATATCATGCCGACGGTATTTTCGCCGGAACTCCTCGCGAAAGAAGTCATCGAAAGCCTTCGTTCCATCGCCATTGACAAGCTTCTCGATCTCAAAGTTGCCAGCGGCAAAGGCGGGGTCACGGCTTGGGCGGACCGCGACAAGGTTACCCAGATCCTTACGAACCTGATCGGCAATGCGGTCAAGTTCACCTCGGCGCATGGCAAGGTGACGGTGGCGATCGAAAAAAATCGCGACGGCTGGGTGCAAATTTCGGTTGCCGATACCGGTCCGGGCATTCCGCGCGACGAGTTAGATCGAATCTTTGATAAATTCCATCAGCTCGCCCAAGTGAATCAACAAAAGAGCAGAGGAACGGGGCTGGGATTGGCCATATCCAGGGCTTTGGTGCAGATGCACGGCGGCAAGATATGGGTCGAAAGTGAGGTGGGGAAGGGGAGCACCTTTTGCTTCACTCTGCCGGCGCAGCAGCCACCGAAGCTCGAAGCGCCGGTCGACGGAAGGTCGGCTGAATGAATCTCAAGTTTCTCCTGGTTGATGATGAACGAGACATTCTCGAGGTCATTCAGGACCGGCTGGAGGCCTACGGATTCGCGGTCGTGACTGCCGGGAATGGAGTGGAAGCTTTAAAGAAACTTTCCAACGACAAATTTGACGGGATATTTCTGGACGTTAAGATGCCTCAGATGGGCGGAATTGAAGCGCTGGAGGAAATTCGTAAGACCGACAAGATTATCCCCATCATAATGATCACCTCGTCTTCAACCCGAGAGGTCGCCATTGAGGCCATCGCCAAAGGAGCCAATGAGTATGTTCTCAAGCCCTTTGAGTGGGAAGAGCTGAAGGCCAAAATCGAGAAAGTCTACAACATTGCCTTCTGAGGCGACTGCATGAGCACGCTTGACGGGAACATCCTGGTTATCGATGACGACCCGGATATCCGTGAGGTTTTGAAAGACCGCCTGGAATCTCTCGGCTATGGCGTGCTGCTCGCGCCGAGCGGCAAGGCGGGCTTGGAGCTGCTGGAGAAAGAAAACCCGCGACTTATTCTTCTGGACATCGAGATGCCCACCATGAGCGGGCTCGACGTCCTCAAGGAGATTCGTCAGAGAGCACTGGACGTCACGGTGGTCATGATCAGTGCCTATGGGACGATCGAACGGGCAGTCGCGGCAATGAAGCAGGGGGCCTACGATTTCATCCCCAAGCCGTTTGAGCCGGATCATGTCGCTCTGGTCGTGCAGAAGGCCTTGGAGCGGGAAAGACTCAAGAGAGGCGTCGAAGCTTTCTCCCTCCAGGTGGATGAGCGCTATCGCTTGATTGCCGGCAAGAGCGCCAAGATGAAAGAGGCCTTAGATTTGGCCGAGAAGGCGGCCCGCAGCCGGTCGACGGTCTTGCTCCTTGGCGAAAGTGGAACGGGCAAGGAAATTTTTGCCCATGCCATTCACAACTGGAGCGATAGGAAAGCGGACCCGTTTATTGCAATTAATTGTGTCGGTTTATCGAAAGAGCTGCTGGAGAGCGAATTGTTCGGCCATGAAAAAGGTGCTTTTACCGGTGCGCATCAACTTAAAAAGGGGAAAATTGAATTATCCCATGGCGGCACGGTCTTCCTCGATGAGATTGGGGATATTTCTGCCGAGATTCAGACCAAGCTTTTGAGATTTCTCCAGGAGCGGGAATTTGAGCGAGTTGGTGGAATTAGCCCTGTCCATGTGGACGTGAAAATTATCGCCGCGACCAATCGCGACTTGCAAGGCTTGGTCAAAGAGGGCCGCTTTCGTGCGGATCTTTACTACCGCTTGAACGTCATTCCAATTTCGCTTCCGCCGTTGAGAGAGAGACGGGAAGATATTCTCGACCTGGCAAGCTTTTTTCTCAAGCGGTTTTCTTTGGAGACCAAAAAAAACTTCAACGACATCGGCCAAGATGCTCGGGACAAATTGATTGCCTACGATTGGCCGGGAAACGTGCGCGAGCTCGCCAACGTCATCGAGCGCGCCGTTGTTTTGGGCCAAGGTCCAGATCTGAGTATCGACGATCTTCCTGCCGCCATCACTTCGAGGAATTGGGTCGCGTCCTCAGCTAGCATATCTTACAGCGAAAGCATCGAAGCTTACCGGCGCGAGTTGATTCTAAGCGCGCTCGCAGAAGCCAAAGGAAATCGCGCCGCCGCTGCCAAGGCCTTGGGCCTGCAACGAACCTATTTATCAAGGCTGATTAAGACGCTGCGGATTAGCTGAATACTTTTGTTCATCCCGCCGTATCTTTAAAGATATCCTCGGCATTCTTTTTACACCTGAAGCCAAATTTCCCTGCCGAAATTCTCCCGTTGGATTAACAGCTTAGCGGAGATCGGTCGCCGGGCTTCGCAGTGGCACAACACCTGCTCTAGCGATTACGCGAGGGATGCGTAGATGGCCGGGGATCATCGGAAATGAGCAGGAGGCAACTAGCAAGCGCCCCAGAGAGCGGAGAATCACGCCGCATCCCGGTGTTCGGGTTGTCCGTCGAAAATGAGCAGGAGGTTAAAATGAAAAGCTCAACTGCAGAGATGAATGTCCGTGAACTGGAGCCCTTCGAAACGTTACAGGAATGGAATCGGACTTTGATCGAGAAAGTCAGCCAGCAGATGGATTTGATTGAGCGCATGAGCCGACTCAAACGCTATCTTCCCCCGCACTTGGCTGACTCCATCCTCAAGAGCGACGACCCCGATCTTTTTAAGAGCCATCGGCGGGAGATCACGGCTATTTTCCTGGACTTGCGCGGTTTTACCGCTTTCTCGGATAGCGCTGAACCCGAAGAGGTTATGGCGCTGCTGAGAAGCTATCATACCGAAATGGGTCGATTGATCTTTGAATTCGGAGGAACCGTAGAGCATTTTATTGCCGACGGGCTGATGGTTTTCTTTAATGCTCCCGTGCCCTGTGAGGATCACACGGAGACAGCCGTGAAGTTGACGCTGGCGATGCGCGATCGAGTCAAGGAGTTGCGCACCGAATGGTGTCAAAAAGGATACGACCTGGATCTGGGCATCGGATTGGCCGCCGGATATGCGGCAGTGGGTAATATCGGTTTTGAGGGCCAGATGGATTACGGCGCGGTGGGCAACGTCACCAATCTTGCTTCTCGGCTTTGCGGCGCGGCCAAAGGCGGTCAGATTCTCACCGATCAGAAGACCCTAACTCAAATCACAAACTCTGTGGAGACCGAGCCGCTGGAAGAGTTGTATCTAAAAGGTTTCATCCGCCCGGTGCGCGCGTTTAACATCGTCGGCCTGAGACATCATCGAGCGGGTGGAGAACCGGGCCATGTCTAGCGGAGCGGGGCGGTTTGACCGCCGCCGGATGGTTTCGAAATTCAAGCTTTCAATGCTTCGAAGCGCCGCATTGCAACCAATCCGTTCGCATTGTCGGAGCTGCAATGGCGACGCGATGAAAAATATTTTCAATCCAACTCGGGCCGGTTCGGCTTGCCGATAAAACCGGGACCGAAGCCGGCTTCGTGGGCGGCCCAGGCGCCGGCGACGCGCCCGCTGAAGATCGACGGGCCAAGCATGGTTCCCTCCAATCCGGCTTTGCCGTTGATGTGACCGCCGGCCATGCCGGCGACTTCGCCGGCAGCGTACAAGCCGGGGATGGGCTCGAAGTATTTATTCAGCACGCGGCAGCGCAGATCGGTCTTGACACCGCCGAAATTTTTCCGCGCCAGCGGAAAGATCTGGATCGCGTAATAAGGCGGCGTGTCGAACTGCTTCGATCCTTTGAGCGATTTGCCGAACCTCGGTTCTTTCTCCAGACCTGCGTCAAAGCATTGGTTGTACGCGGTGATTTCAGCGAGAAAATTTTTCTGATCTTCGACGCCGATTTTTTGCGCAAGATCTTCTAACGTATCGGCCTTCTTGATGTACGGTGAGTTGTCCAACAGCTCCTGTACCTTGGCACGGTCGATGACCTCGCCACGTCGATAGTAGGGATCGGCGACATCGATCTTTGCAAGCATCGGCGTGTCGGCGATCGCCCAGGCATGAGGCGGATTCTGCGCCAACAGGGCCGGCGAGGCGGAGGCGCCACCGGTGAGTGACTCGTTGTGAAAGCGCCGGCCCTGCTGATTGAACCAGAGATAGCCGGGCACCATACGAAAGACCAAACCACGCTTCTGCTGGGGATCGCGGTAATCAGGAGTGGCGTAGACGTAAAACCAGATATGATCCATGTGGGTCAAATAGCCGCCGAGCTCTTGGATCATCTTGTGGCCTTCGCCCTTAGCGCCGAAACCGGACCCCTCCATCACTTTGAATTTTCTGAACTCCGGACGGTGCTCCAAAACCATGTCCAGGTTGGAATTGAAACCGCCGGTGGCGATCAGCACGGCTTTACCGCGAATTTCTAAATCATCTCCGTTCCGGGTTGCGGTCACGCCGCACACACGGCCGTTTTGCGTCAGCAACTTGCCCGCTTTGGTCGAGGTTAAAATTGCGACGTTGGACAGCGACTCGGCGGTTTTGATCAGCGCGGTCATCAGGCCCAGACCGTTATTGTCTGGGCGGTGCCAGCGCAACACGCGGTTGCCCTCTTGAAATTTCATGTCGACCCATTTGGCGCCGCAGCTTTCCGCCCAGTAATAAAGATCATGCAGCGTATGTTCAAGATAATAGCGGGCCCAGACTTCGTCGGCTGCGCCGCCGCCCCATTTGATCCAATCCTCGAACGCCAGATCCGGCGTGTCCTCGATGCCGTGAGATTTTTGCAGCGGCGTACCGACGATGCAGCAGCCGCCGCCGGAGATCGCCGCTGTGCCGCCGCAGTCGGCGGCACCCTCCAGGACCACGGTCTTGCCGCCGGCGCGCGCGACTTCGATCGCTGCGGGAATTCCCGCGCCGCCACCGCCGACGATTACCACATCGGTTTCAATGCTTGAATTCGCCATGGACCGCTCCTTCGATCGCAGCCGATATGGCCGAGGACTTATCACCGTTGCCGGGACAGGGTCAAATCAAAGCGGCCGGTTCAACGATGCGATATCGCGCGCTGTGGCCTGCGCTTTTCCCTAGCGCCAAGGCAGTAGCTTGCGGCTCATGCATTGATCCGCCAAGGGTCAAAACTACTCCCATTGCGCAGCGTCTTGATCGCGCCATTTTGACCCGGCGCGCCGGCGTATTTTACAATTACAAAGGGTGGGCCATTTGATACAATACGGCTGCTTGGCTCCGGCTACTCAGATCGAATTCCAGCACGGTTCTGATTTGGTTGCAGCGAAGCATTCATCCGACTAGCAAGCGGCTTTAGAACCAATGACCGACATCTTTATAAGCTACGCCAACGAAGACCGCGATAGCGCGGCGCGATTGGCAGCGCGGCTCGAATCGGTAGGGTGGCGCGTCTGGTGGGACCGGCGCATTCCGGCGGGGCGCACTTGGCGTGCGGTTCTGGCCGACGCGCTCTCGGACACGCGCTCTATGGTCGTCCTATGGTCGGCCCATTCCGTCGAGAGCCCGTGGGTTGCCGAAGAAGCCGAAGAAGCGCGCCGCCTCGGTAAAACACTCGTCCCGATATTGATCGAGAGAGTCGAGCCGCCGATGGGGTTTCGCACTATCCAAGCGGCGGATCTTGCCGAGTGGGATGGCGCGCCCGACGATCCGGCCGTTCAGCAGCTCGTTGCCGATCTAAAGTCTTTGCTCGGCGCGCCGCGCGAACCGTCTTACGAACCGCGCAAAACGGTCGAACCGACACCGAGACAAGGGCCGTTTCCAGAGGCGTTTTCCCACCATTGGCCGAAGGCGGCGGCGAGCTGTTTGGCGATCGTGGTGATTTTTGCCATGTGGCAGTACTGGCCGCTCCCAAGGCAAGGAGCCGACGCGCCGGTGGCGAAGTTGCAGGGGGAGCACCCGGAGGCGACTCCGCCGCTATTGGAGAGTCTGTCGGTGCGTGCTTCGCGGCGAACCCTCAAACCTTCCGAGACGCTCAGGCTGACCGCGACCGGACGCTACGCCGACGGCTCCGAGAAAGATGTCGAGGATGGCATCGAGTGGTCGAGCAGCGATCGGCGCGTCGCCACCATAGACGAGAACGGTGAAGCGCGGGCATTGCAGAGCGGCACGACCAACATCGTTGCGAAAGTCGGCGCGGTTGCCAGCGCCGAGTGGACACTCGGCGTCGAGGCGGCGAAACCGTCTGCCAATCCGGCCATGCCGAGGCTGGTCGCGCTCAAAATCAGCTCGAACCAGAATCAACTGTTCGAAAATGAAAAAATCGCATTGCGGGTAAAAGGAAAATATTCCGACGAAAGCGAGAAGGATATCTCGGGCGCGGTCGCGTGGCAGAGCAGCGACCGCGCGGTGGCGTCGATCAACGTCAAAGGCGAGTTGCAGGGATTAAAACCGGGTAGAGTTGAGGTCGTCGCGCGAGCGCAGAATCTTTCGAGCGCACCGGAAACTTTCCAGGTCAAAGAGGCGCACAGGGGCAATGCGGCGCAACCCAAGCCGGTGAAGCTGGCGTTGCCTGCGGCTCAACCGGCCGGACTCACGGAACAAGCGAAAGCGAAAATCGTCGATCATCTCAATCGGGCTCAAACTTATCGCGAGCAGGGAAACTACGCCGCGGCGTTGGCCGAGCTGGAACAGGCAAGGCTTATCGACCGCACCAGCGCCAAAATCCTCCAGGAGATCGAGCAAACCAAGCGGGCATGCAACGCGGAAAAGGTTCTCGGCAACAAGCCCAACTGCTAGGTGAGCGCCGGTCCATATCATCGTAAGAATTGAAACTTCGATTTAGCGCTGGAGCTGGCGATTTCGTTCCGTGCTCTCGTCACGACTGGCGCGGTCGTTTTCTTCTTCCAGCTTGTAGCCAACATCTTCCCCGCTAGAAATGACTTCGTTCCAATCGATCGGCTGCGCTGCCAATTGCGCCAGGCTTCTTTGAATCTGCTTGCGGATTTCCTGCGCCGGGTCCCAAAATCTCCCCTGCGGCGCATTGCGGATAAAATCATCCAACCAATCGCGTAAGCCAGAAAGGGCGGAGGTGAGTTCCTTCCGACCGCGCGCTCTGCGAGTTCCCGTGGGTTGATTCCGCCCGCCGCCTTCGGCTTGCAAGCGCCGCAGCTCGCTGATCAAGGTTGAATCCGCGCCGGCATTGCGCAACTGGGTCTCGGTTTCCTTGGTGAGATCGAAGGCGACGCCGCGTTGACGCGCCAGCGTCGCGACGCGCTTCGGCTCGACACCTTCACGAAGCGCAAAGGTCACTTCCTGTAACTTGAACGCGTTGGGCGGGGGTGTTGATGGGATGGAGCGAACTAAGGTCAAGCCGAGATACAACCTAGCGACATAGTCGTCGCTCAAGTAAGATAGGGCTTTCTCAAACGCTTGACCGGCCTCGCCGAACCGGCCTGCGTTATAGTGGGCACGCCCGACATAGGTCCAAATATTTCTGCGCGGTGAGACGGAATCAGAAACAAATGCAGGATCACGGCGCGCGATGCCCTCGAAGTAGGAAAGGGCGTTGTCGGGTTCACCTCTCAATAAGGCTTGTCGTCCGCTCGAGAATTCGCCCTGCATCTCGATTCCGGCGCAGGCGCCGATCAATGCCACGGCTAGAAGGGTCGATAAGCGCAGGCGTTTCATAAGCGATCTTCTCGGGACAGGCCCTTGGCGGATAAAATGGAATTACTTCTGTATCTTACCTTCAAACAAAAGTCTCTGCTAGCAGAAATTCAAATTCACTGTTTGCTCGCCGACGAGCGCCGGTTGGAAACAAAAAAAAATCGCTGGGCAGGTGCTCCGAGTTGTGCGTGTCCTGGCGCTCTGCTAATGAGAGTGAAGCTTTTTCGTCATGCGTTTTTCACCCACACCCTGGTTAGTCGCTGGAATCGCGTTTGTCGTCCTCGGTTTTTCCCGCGGCATTCATTCTTCTTTCGGTGTGTTCAATGTCGCTCTGCTCGACACTTTTGGCTGGAGCCGGGGCGCCACTGCCGGTATTTTTTCCATCGTGCTCAGTGTCGACGCGCTGCTCTCGCCTCTGGTCGGCCACCTGCTCGATCGCTATGGCACCAAGAAAATCTGTATCGCCGGCTGTCTTGCCCTGATGGCCGGATTGCTGTTGAGCGGCCGGGTGTCAGCGCTCTGGCAGCTGTACATTTCCTTCGGCATCGTCCTTGCCGTGGGCTTTACTTTCACGGGCATGGTGCCCCATGTGTTTCTGGTTTCCGAATGGTTTGCGGCCAACCGCGCGTCAGCTATCGGCTTTGTCTACGCCGGTACCGGGCTGGGAATTTTACTGCTCGCGCCGCTGAGCGAGTGGCTGATTATGAACTACGGCTGGGGGCGCGCCCTCGATGTCTACGCTGTCATGGTGCTGATCGGACTGCTACCGGTCGTGTGGCTGTTTTATCAGCATGGGCCGCACGGACAGCATCAGCGCCGTCGCGCCGAGCAAGGCGACAAGCAAAATCAATGGACCGCCAAACTGGCGCTCCAGAGCTTGCAATTCTGGTTGCTTTTCATCGCCCGTATTGCTGCTGCGGCAGGCACCACGGTGATCGTGACGCACCAAGTTGCCCACGTGGTCGATGTCGGCTTCAGCAAACTTTTGTCCGCGTCGATATTCGGTCTAGCCGGCATCACCAGCAGTTTTGGCCGGGTGATTTTCGGTTTCATCGCCGACCGCTTATCCAAACAGGCTGCCTACACGCTCAATATCGCCATGACGGTTGTCGGCGTGGGCGCGCTGATGGTGCTGCATCATCCCAGCCAGGCCTGGTTGCTCTACGTCTACGTGATTTTCTTCGGCATCGGTTTCGGCTCGCGGGCGGTGATTTTCTCTGCGCTCACGGCCGATATTTTTTCCGGCAAGGGTTTCGGTTCGATCCTCGGCTACTCCACCGTGGCCGTCGGCGTGGGCGGCGCGCTCGGCTCCTATTTGGGCGGCGCTTTTCATGACTGGACCGGCAGCTATCTCGTTTCGTTCGCGCTTTCGACGCTGGTCTTAGCGGTCTCCGATATCTGCATTTGGGTTGCCTCGATCCCTGCCGTGGCGGACTACGACCGGCGACTTTGGGCGCGCGCAGAACGCTAACCCGCCGCCTTTCAATAGACGCTTTACTTGATTAAGCTTTGCCGCCGGATGTTCGATTCGATGAGCCGGCGCGCCAGAGTGCGGAAGCGCCGCACGCGCGGATGACCGTCGTCTTGAGGGCCTCCCGCAGAGTTGCTAGTTTGATTTGTTGCGATAAATTTATGGACGCTCGGCTGCGAGAAGGTATACGTCTGTTTAACGACGGGAAATTCTTCGAATCTCACGAAGTGTGGGAAGATTTTTATCGTGAAACCGACGACGCTCAGAAACCTTTTCTCGAAGGCTTGATTCAGCTCGCCGCCGCATTCCGCTTGTTTTGCGATTTCGGCGAGGTCAAAGGGGCGGTGCGCATGATTTATCAAGCGCTGATCCGTTTTGAAAATTATCAGCCGTCGTTTCTGCAAATCCATGTCGCCGAGCTCTGTCAAGCCGCCGAAACTTGGGCCAAGGCGACAGAAACCGCAGGCGCGACGCCGAGCGCATCGAGTATTCCAAAAATTAAAGTTCAACGGTTTAGTTTTTTCTCATGACCGGCAGCAGCCTCGCGGATAGATTCGAACGGTTTCTTCAAGGAAGCTGGACCGGCGCCAAAAGGATCCAAGGCCTGCAGGGCGGCGCGCGCGCCTACTTGCTTTCGTTAGCTGTCGCGCGGAGGCGCCGGCCGATTCTCGTCATCGCCGCTAGCGGGCGCGACGCGGAGAGCCTTTTTGAGGATCTAAATTTTATTCTTGGCGAAGAGGATGGGCCGGCGCCGCTGCGCCGCGGCGTGCGGCTATTTCCTTCCTGGGAAGTGCTGCCGTTCGAGAAACTTTCGCCGCACCCGGAAAATATCGCCGGCCGCCTCGAAGCGCTCTATCGGCTGGTCGAAGAACCCGCGCCGGTTTTGATCGCCACGCCCGCGGCCTTGATGCAGCGGGTCATTTCCCGGGAATCGCTCAAGCGATCTTATCTCTACCTGGTCACGGGCCAGGAGTTACAGCGCGACTCGTTGCTTCAACATTTGGTCGAGTGGGGCTTTCAAAACGTGCCTTTGGTGGAAGAGCGCGGCGATTTCAGCCTGCGCGGCGGTATCGTCGATATTTTTTCACCGGGTTATGGCCGGCCGCTCCGCCTCGAATTTGACGGCGATCGCTTGGAGTCGATCCGCGAGTTCAACCCGGCGACGCAGCGCAGCGATCGGCTTCAAGAAGAAGCGCTCTTGCTGCCGATGAAAGAGTTCTCGCTCAAGCGTGCCGGCGTGGACGTGGCGCTGCGCCGGTTGGAGCAGCGCGCCGCCGAACTGGAAGTCGACCGACACGAAAAGAAAAGCCTGATCGAATCTCTGCGCGCAGGGATTCCAGTGCCTGGGATGGAATTTTTATCGCCTTATTTCTGCTCCGCCCTTGTGCCGGTATTCGCTTATTTGCCAGCCGAGACTTTGCTCTGGCTCGACGGTGCCGACCGGGTCGAAGCCGAAGCCGAGCGCTTCGCTCAACTCGCCTGGGAGCGCAACCAGAGTGCCAGAGAAGAACATCGCTTGGCAGCGCCGGTGGAGTCGCTCTACCTCAACGAGCATGAATGGCGCGACGCGCTGGCGCCCTTTTCGACGGTTCACGCCGAGTCGCTGACCATCATGGCCGCGTCGGAGCGGGCGCAGGAAAACACGCTGACGGTGGAATCTTATTTGACCGCCGAGATTCGTCAGGAAACGGCTCTGCATGGCAAAGAGGCGTCGCTCGCGCCGCTGGTTGAACGGTTGAAAAGCTGGCAAGCGGAAAAAGTGATTTTTGTCGCGCCGACCAAGGGAGACGGCGCTCGGTTGGTCGAATTGCTCGGTCACTACGATTTGCCCGCGGCGTTGACCGAAGATCCCATGCCCGCGGTGTTGAAACGCGGCGATCTGGCGCGGGTGGTCGTCTGTGGCCACCTCAATCAGAGTTTCCGCCTGCCGGAAGCGCATCTGGTGGTGGTCACCTTCGACGAGATTTTTGGCACGCGCAAGCGCCAACCGACGACGATCAGGAATTATCCGAGTCATTTCCTCACGAGTTTGAGCGAGCTTAAACAAGATGACTTCGTGGTTCACCTTGATCACGGCATCGGGGTTTATCGCGGCCTCAAATTTTTAAAAGTCGCCGGCGTCGAAGGCGAATTTCTCCATCTGGAATACTCCGGCGGTGACAGGCTGTATCTGCCGGTGGATCGCATCAACATGGTGCAGAAATATATCGGCGGCGACGGCGCAGCGCCTGCGCTGGACCGGCTCGGCGGCACCGCGTGGGAAAAGGTCAAAGCCAAAGCGCGCAAATCGATCTTCGCCATGGCCGAAGAATTGGTCCAGCTCTACGCCTTGCGCGAGGCGCGCGCCGGCACGGCTTTCGCGCCGCCGGACAATCTGTACAAGGAGTTCGAAGCCGCCTTCGAATATGAAGAAACCCCCGACCAGCAGCGTGCCATCGATGAAACTCTCGCAAGCATGCAGGGCAAAAAACCGATGGACCGTCTGGTCTGTGGCGATGTCGGCTACGGCAAGACCGAAGTCGCCATGCGCGCGGCGTTTCTGGCGGTGGAAGGAGGACGGCAGGTGGCGGTGTTGGCGCCGACCACGATTCTTGCGCAGCAGCATTTGCAGACGTTTCGCCATCGCTTCCGCAATCATCCGGTGCGCATCGAGATGGTGAGCCGCTTTCTCACGACCAAGGAAATCGCCCAGGTGTTGGAAGAGACCGCCAAGGGCAAGGTCGACGTCGTCATCGGCACTCACCGGCTGTTGCAAAAGGACGTCGAGTTCAAAGATTTGGGCCTGGTGATCATCGATGAAGAGCACCGCTTTGGCGTGGTTCATAAGGAGCGCTTGAAAAAGCTGCGGCAGTTGGTCGATGTGTTGAGCCTAACGGCGACGCCGATCCCGCGCACTTTACATATGTCGCTGGTTGGCATCCGCGATCTGAGCATTATCGAGACGCCGCCGGTGGATCGCCTGGCGATTCAGACCTACGTGACCCGCTACGACGAAAGCTTGATTCGTGATGCGATCCTGCGCGAGCTCGAACGCGGCGGTCAGGTGTTCTTTCTGCACAATCGTGTCGAGACCATCGATCGGCTGGCGCTAAAGCTCGCCGATCTGGTCCCCGAGGCGAAGATTGGGGTTGCGCATGGGCAGATGCGGCCCAAAGAGTTGGAAAAAGTCATGCTGGATTTTTTCGAGAACAAGACTCAGGTACTGGTCTGCTCGGCGATCATCGAGTCAGGCCTCGACTTCCCCAACGCCAACACGATAATCATCAACCGCGCCGATCAATTCGGCTTGGCGCAACTCTATCAGCTGCGCGGCAGGGTCGGCCGCTCGCATCGCCATGCCTTCGCCTATTTGCTCATACCCGGAGAAAAAGCGATCACGCCGGACGCCGAGAAGCGCCTGCGGGCGCTGCAGGAGATCGACGGTTTAGGCGGCGGCTTTAAACTCGCGCTGCACGATCTGGAAATTCGCGGCGCGGGCAATTTGCTAGGCGAGCAACAATCGGGACAAATCACTGCGGTGGGCTTCGAGCTATACACCGAGATGATGGAAAACGCCGTCAAAGAGCTCAAAGGCGAGGAGTTGCTGCCGGAAGTGGACCCGGAAATCCGCCTCGGCATTTCGGCCTATTTCCCCGACGATTATATTCCCGACGCCAACCAGAGGCTTTATTTTTACAAGAGATTGGCGAGCCTCAAAGGCGGACCGGAGCTCGACGAGTTAAAGGAGGAAATCAGAGATCGCTTCGGCCCCTGCGGCCAGGTGGTCGAGAATCTCTTCTTGGTGATGAACCTGCGCCGGGTACTGAGGCAGTTCCTGGTCCAGCAGGTCAGCGTGTCGGATGGCAAAGTGTTTTTGCTGTTTCATTCCGAGTCTCCGGTCAAGGTCGAAAAGCTTTTAGAACTGATCCGCAAACAAAAAAGTCGCTTTCGACTTTCGCCCGACGGCCGGCTGTCGTTTGCACCGGCAAGCCGGGACTGGCCGGCGTTAATCGACGAAATCATCGCGTTGTTACGTTCGATTCATGAACCGGCAAAGCCGGAAACCGCAGGGCCGGCGCCGCTGCATGTGCCACTCTAAGCCCCTGAGCGGTAACTGTACGAGCCGCGGAGGCGACCGACGGCATCCTTCGTTTGCCGGCGGTGGAACGAGCTTCGGCCCTTGGAGCTGCGAGTAATTTTGATCAACCTTAGTTTGGCTTTTCAGGTCGAGTGTGGTAACAGGTTGTTGTTCCGACGAAGTATTTTGCGGGGCGAAATGCTTATGCTGAAGCAGGCAATTAAGGCCGTCTTCCTGTTGGTTTTTCTCTTCGCTGTTTCTCCCGCCGCGACGGCTGCGGTCGTCGATCAGCTCATCGCCGTGATAGACGGCGAGCCTTACACGCTCTCAAATATCGAGAAATTTGCCAAAGCGAAGACTAGGCAGGGCTTTCCGACCGGAGACCTGAAGGCGATCAATCAAGCCGATCGCGCGGTGCTGGAGCAATTTCTCACCGAGAAACTTTTAGAGGCCGAGGTGCGCGAAGCCGGGATCATCGTTAGCGAAGACGAAGTCAATCGCTACATCGAGCAGGTCAAAAAAAACAACCGGTTATCCGACGACGATTTGAAAACCGCGCTGAAGCGCGAGAATCAAACTTTGGAAAGCTACAAAACGTCGGTCAAAGCCGAGATCGAAAAAAGCGAGCTGATCGACCGTCAGGTCAGGCGCAAAGTCACCATTAGCGACGAAGACGTGGAACGATATTACAAGCTCAATGCAAAAAAATATCGCACCGACGCTCGCGCGCACATTCGCCATATCTTACTCCCGCTCGATGAAAATGCCTCGGCGGAGCAGGTGCAGAGCGCGCTGGCGAAGGCGAAAGAGCTGCGCCAACGAATCGTCGGCGGCGCCGATTTTGCGGCGGTCGCGCGCGAGTATTCCCAGGGGGCGGGCCGCAACGAGGGCGGCGACATCGGTTGGGTGAAGCGCGGGACTTTGATTGCCGGCTTGGAGGAAGTGGCATTTGAGAAACTCTCCGTGGGTCAGGTGAGCGAGCCGTTCCGCACCAGCATGGGGGTTCACATTGTCAAACTCGAGGGGATCGAGCCCGGCAATCCGTTGCCGCTTAGCAGTGTGGCCGCGCGGATCAAGGAAGAGTTGACGACCAAGGCGCTGGACGAACGTTTCGCCAAGTGGGTGAAATCGGATCTCCGGCGAAAGCATCGAGTCGACATCAAAGTCGCTGGCGTTGTCTTCAAACCGGAGGATTCTAAGGAAAGCACCGTGGACGGTCTGGTCGCAAAGTCCACCCGGTCGACGCGGCGCGAAGATCGCACCTTTTTGAGCTATCTCAACCCGCTCTCCTACATCGTAAAGGAGACTCCGTTCGAGGACGAGGATGCCAAAGGCCCGCTGAACGGCAAGAGCGTGGTCAGCGTTTTCGGCGTGCCGCTTTTTACCACCGATACCGTGGAGGACGCCCCGGATGTTTTGACGCCGCAACCGACGGAGTCGGACAAAGGGAGTGGCGGCGGTATTCTTGATGGGCTGAATCCCTTTTCTTCGAAAAAGCCTTAATCGCTTGCTTGCAAGTGCTTCGGCGCGGATAAGTGCTCCGTTATCTATCCCAGTGCGAATATTCCACATCCATGGCCAGTAAACCGATAGTCGCCGTCACCATGGGCGATCCGGCAGGAATTGGTCCGGAAATCGTTCTCAAGGCGCTGGCGGATCCCTTGATCAAGAAAAGTTGCCGGCCTCTGGTTCTGGGTGATTGGGGCGTCCTGCAGCGAGCGCGCAGCCGGCGCTTCAAATCGGCTAAACTCATTTGCTGGCAGCCCGGGCAGCAGCTCTTGCCAATGCTCGAACATCCGAGCGCCCATGTCGTGTGCTCCTTGTCTGCGCTGACGGCCAAAGAATCGAGACCGGGCGTCGCTTCCAAGGCGGGCGGCCATGGCGCGTTCCGCTATATTAGAGTCGCCGCCAAATTGGCGCTGTCGAAAGTCGCCGACGCTATCGCCACAGCGCCGATCAGCAAGAGCAGCTTGATCGACGCCGGATATCATTATCCCGGGCATACGGAGCTTCTCGCGGAGCTGAGCCGCACGCCGGAATGCCGCATGATGCTGATGGGCTCGAAGCTGCGGGTGGTGCCGGTGACCGGCCATATTCCGTTCACCAAAGTCGCGCGCAGCTTAAGCCGGGACAATATTCAGACGACCTTGGAGCTTACCCAGCGCGGTCTAAGAAATTATTTCGGCATCGCCCGGCCGCGCATCGCGGTGGCGGCCTTGAACCCGCATGGCGGCGAACAGGGTATTTTTGGCGACGAGGAAATAAACGTTATCGCGCCGGCGGTGCGACAAGCGCAGCGAAAGGGAATCGGAGTATCCGGTCCGTTTCCAGCGGATAGCCTGTTCCACCACGCGGCGCGCGGCGATTACGATGCGGTGGTTTGCATGTATCACGATCAGGGGCTGATTCCGCTGAAGCTGCATCATTTTTACGGCGGGGTGGCGTTGACTTTGGGGCCGCCATTTATCAGAACCTCGGTGGACCACGGCACGGCCTACGATATCGCCGGCAGCGGCACAGCGGACGCAACCAGCATGAGCGAAGCGATTCTCCTGGCGGCGCGGCTGGCACGGCAGAAATCGAGGCGAAACGAACAATGAACCCTGAGATATTCCGTGAATACGACATTCGCGGCCTCGCGGAAAAAGACTTCGACAAGGATTTTGCGCTCATGCTCGGCAAGGTACATGGCAGCGCCATTACAGCGCGAGGTGGGAGACGGGTCACGGTCGGACGCGATTGCCGAATGACTTCAGATGTCTATGCCCAGGCGGTTATCGCGGGCATGGCTTCGGCGGGCCTGCATGTCTACGACATCGGCGTCTGTCCAACACCGTTGCTTTATTTCTCTCTGTTTCATCTCGACGTCGATGGCGGCGTCCAAATTACCGCGAGCCACAACCCCGCTGAATACAATGGTTTCAAGATATGTGTCGGCAAGGACACAATTTACGGCGAGCAGATCCAGGACCTTCGAGTTCGGATGGAGCGCGGTGAGTTCCATGAAACGGCTGGCGGCAAAGTCGAACGCTATGAAATTATCCCACCCTATCGTCAGTGCCTGCGCGCCGATGTGCCGCGATTAGCGCGGGCGCTCAAGGTCGTTGTCGACGCCGGCAGCGGTGTCGGCGGGCCGGTGGCGCCGCCGATTTTTAGAGAGCTCGGCTGCACCGTATGGGAAATTGCCTGTGAGCCCGACGCGAAATTTCCGTTTCACCATCCCGATCCGACGGTGCCGGAAAACTTAACCATGCTGATCGACAAGGTCAGGCAAGAACAGGCTGACCTCGGGATTGCCTACGATGGCGACGCCGACCGGGTCGGCGCGGTGGA
>JBLMXG010000120.1:0-36386 GCA_050257635.1 Chloroflexota bacterium | reverse complement strand
GTGGGACAACTCCCTCGACCCGGACCGAGCCGCCGCCGACTGCCGGGAGGACGCCTCGATCCGCGGCGCCGGGGCGTGAGGCGCAGGGGTCCGCTTTTTGCTATTTGTCGATATCGTTTCTTGCCCGAGAATTTCATTGATCACATGCAATGCGTCTTACATCGCGATTTCGTGCGGAGAATCCGAGGCAAACGTGCGCCCCTTCTTAGCGGTCGTTCAACCGTTCAATCGATCAACGGTTCAACGTCGGAACACTCAAAAAGACATTTCCAATCGTTCCAGGAGGTCAACGAATCGTTCGGCAGCGGGTAGCAGCGGCTTCGACTCGCCGGCTTTCGACCATGACTTGAAGCAGCGAACGGAAGATTCGTTTCCCGCCCAGTTGGCGGATGCAGGATCAGGCTTTTGCCTGTGAGCGGCGGAGCCATTCGTCCAAACCGATGCGGCCGAGGCGCGCTTCGCCCAACGGCACGAGCGAGCGCTCCTCCACGCGGCCGCCGAAGTAACGGGCCTCGGGGTCGCTCACGACCTCACGCGGGTCGCCGACCGCTTTCAGATAGCGGGCAACGATTTCGTTGAACGGCGCTCGTTCCGGGCCGGCGATTTCGACAATGCTCTATCGCGGCGCCGCGAGCGCTACTTCGGCGACAATGGCGGCAACGTCGTCCGCCGCGATGGGCTGAAACAGGCCGGGCGAAATTCTGACCGTGCTTCCATCCGTACCTGAAGCGGCGATCCCGCCGAGGAATTCCATGAACTGGGTCGAGCGGATGACGGTGTAGGGGATACCGAAGCTCTCGATCAGTTTCTCCTGGGCGACCTTGGCGCGGAAGTAGCCGTTGTCGGGCGTCCGGTCGGTTCCGACGATGGAGAGCGCGATATGGCGCCCAACGCCGGCTGCGGCCTCAGCCGCGAGAAGGTTGCGGCCCGAGGTCTGGAAAAATTCCAACACCGCCTTGTCCTCCCACGAAGGCGCGTTTGCCAGGTCGATGACAACCTGAGCGCCGGCCATGGCCTCTTTGAGACCCTTGCCGGTGATGGTGTTGACGCCGGTCTTGGGCGAGGCGGCGACGACCTCATGACCGCCCTCGCGCAGAATGGCGACGGTCTTCGAACCGATCAAGCCGGTGCCGCCGATGACCACGATCTTCATATGCGCGCTCCTTTCTCTAGTCGTCCGAAATCGGACGAGTGTTTGGATTCATTCCAACGTTAAGCTTGTGAATCTGACTGTCGAAAACCCGCGGTTCCACCTTTGCTGGTGATTGTAAACTTGGTTATATCCTCTCACCTCGAATATCTGTTTGGTGAACCCTAGAGCGTGCTGATAGCGTCCTTGCGACAGCAAATGACAGCAACTGGGAGAAGTCGCTTCCCAGTCACTTCACCGGCACGAGCGCCGGAGCGCCCTTGTCCTTGATCAAGACCACCAGGAATTTAGCCGGCTGGGTATTGCTTGCGTTCCGGTCGACCACATGAACATCGTCGGGGCCTTCATAGAAGGTCTGTCCCGGTTTCAGTGTGACCTGTTTTCCACCCTTCACCTGCATCACGACGGAGCCCTCCAGTACGTAAACCATCGCATGTGCATTGTGTCGGTGGATAGGGCTCGACCCGCCGGGCGCATGCTCTACTGTGATCATCAGCATTTCCTTGCCGGGATTCTCCGGAAGATCTTTCGACATGAGCGACGTGACCTTGGCCTCCTGAGCCATCAGCGTGCCGGCAATGAGAGAGAGCAGAACCACCATTATGATTTTCTTCGTCAGCATATTTGACCTCCCGTTCTTCGTCCGAGGCACGGTGGTGCGGACCGGTTCGATGTATCCGCTATGACCAGCTAGCAGAGCGATTTGCGACCCCAACCGGAAAATTCTCGACGGCTTCATCGTTGTACAGTAGCGATGAGCAGTAACGCAGTTTCTAACCCCACGCTAATACAAAATTGCCATGCGTCAAGTTAATTTTCGGTTGAGAGCATCGGGAAGACCGGATTTCCACTGCCGATCCCTTGCGGACTCCTTGGTCAGCAGTTCCGCGAGCTGCGAGTAGCCCTCGAAAAACTCCGGTTTGTTGGATGCGATCTTCTTGAATATCTCAATGGCTTTGTCGTTACTCTGATAGTTGTACTTCGCCAGACCCAACAAAGCCGGAAAATCCCTCGGTTGTAGGGGCGACCGGCCGGTCGCCCCTACATGGGAACCAGCACACCGACACGGGATGCGCACCGCGGAGATGCACGCTGTGATTAAACCGCTTTAGACGGCAAAGCCCCAGAGCGCACCTGCTTCGAGCAGGCTCCACTTCTCTGCCAAACATTCTCGATTGCGCGTTGACACTACCCAGCCCCTGCGGTTAAGTTCCAGCGCAAATGCCCGGCGGCTACAGTGCGCGGTTTCAGCCTGAACTGACCAAAGAAAAGAGAACTACCATGAAGCAGAGCACGCAAAGAATTCTCACGACCCACGTGGGGAGCTTGGCCCGGCCCGACGCCCTGCTACCGCTTCTTCGACTCAAGGAACAAGGTCAGCCCTACGACCGCGAAGAGCTTGCGCAGCAAGTGCGTCAGGCGGTCGCGGACGTGGTGCGGAAACAGGTCGAAGCGGGCGTCGATATTGTCACTGACGGCGAGCAGGGCAAATCGGGCTTCTTCACCTACGTCATAGAACGATTCAACGGCTTCGAGCGCAAGTTGCCGTCTCCGGGCAAAGAGATGAGACCGCGCTCCGCGGGCAGGGAGTATCTCGCTTTTCCCGACTACTATGCGTGGTCCGAGCGCCTCGCCGCGCCGTTCGGCGGTCGGAGCGGTCGCAGCGGGCGCGAGGTCGATATCTGCACCGGCCCGGTCAGCTATAAGGGCCACGCGGCGGTCCAGACCGACATCGCGAACCTCAAGACGGCGGTCGCGGGCCGCGCCCATGAGGATGTGTTCGTACCGGCGATCGCTTCTTCGTACGTTGCATCGACGTTTGCCAACGAATGCTACCGCAGCCTCGAGGAGTACGAGCAGGCGGTGTCCGACGCGCTGCGCGAAGAATACCAAGCGATTGTCGACGCCGGGTTCATTCTCCAGATCGACGATCCGCGCCTGGTCACCTATTATATGATGCACCCGGAGCTAAGCGTCGAAGACTGCCGGAAGTGGGCGGAAAAGCGCGTCGAAGCGATCAACTACTCGCTGCGCGGGATCGCGCCCGAGAAAGTCCGCTTCCACACCTGCTACTCGATCGATGTCGGTCCGCGTATTCACGAAATGGACTTGAAGGACATCGTCGACATCCTTTTGAAAATCAACGCCGGCGCCTATTCGTTCGAAGCGGCCAACCCGCGGCACGAACATGAATACCATGTCTTCGAGCGGGTCAAGCTGCCGGCCGGAAAAATCCTCATACCCGGTGTGATCAGCCACACGACCAATTTGGTCGAACACCCGGAACTGGTCGCCGAGCGGATCGTGCGGTTCGCCAAGCTCGTCGGGCGCGAAAACGTCATTGCCGGCGCCGACTGCGGCTTTGCCGCTTCGGCCCTGAGGTTCAATGACACCCATCCAAGCGTGGCCTGGCTCAAGTTTGCCGCGTTGGCGGAAGGCGCCCGATTGGCAACCAAACAATTGTGGAATTGAGCTTAAACTGTTAACCGACTTGCAACGATGAACCCACCAATCAGGTCGGGGGCACGCTCTAAAACCACACCGTAAGGCGTTTTACGGTTTGAACCGATTTCTGGATTCACCGATAAAGAGCATCGATAAATCCGGACTTGTCCAGCTCTTCGAGCAAACTCACGTCGATGAAATCCTTCGGGTTCGCCGTCTTGGCCGCGGGAATCCGCTCGGCTGCATCGCTGATGATCGTCCTGAATCCCTCGATCGACGGATAAGGCTTGGGTTTGACGGTCTCGCGCAGAGTTTGGTAGGCGTCCTCGACGCGCTTCTCGTCCTTGGTTTGCCGGTATTTGGCGAAAGCCTTTTTGGAGATCTCGGGATTGGTCTTCACCAAATGGATCGCCTCGACGTAGGCCTTGAGAAAACGCCTGACGAGATCGCGCTTGCGGGCCAGCACCCGCTGGGTGGTGACCAGCCCACTGCCTTGATACGCAATGTTCAAATCGCGCAGATTGAGCAAGATCTTCATGCCTCTACGCAGCGCTTCTAAATGGTCTGGCGGCGAGAGAAGGGTGGCGTCGATGGAACCGCTGGATAGCGCAATCAGTCGTTCCGGGGTATCGCCGACCTGGAGCAGCGTGACGTCCCGGCTACTCAAGCCGTAGCGCGGCAGCACGTAGATCAAGCGTAAATGCGAGGCTGCGCCAAAGCGGAAAACTCCGATCCGTTTCCCCCTGAGGTCTTCCATGGATTTGATATTGGGACGCGCCACCAGGCGATCCTCGAGGATGTCTTGCACGCCGGCAATCATTACCGGATCGGCTCCTTGCAATCTGGCGGAGGACATGAGGGAGCCGGTCATTTGGGCCATATCGACCTCACCCGCCACCAGGGTTTCGATCGCCGCGCGTGTATAAACGATTTCTGCGCTGATGCCGTTCTTGGTTAAAAGCCCGCCGACGTCGGCAACCCACAACACCCCCTGGCTCGGCGCAAGCGCCGAGAACGCCACTCTGACTTTATCCGCGGCCAAGCTCTTTTGAGCCGGCAGCGCAGCCCAAAAGACGATGAGAGCAAAAGAGACACAAACTCGAGCGCAGACGGCTATTCGTAATTCCATCGCATCCCCCTTTCGCTGAGACCCCGGTCAGCATTCGAACACGCTTCACAAAATGAAAGGAGCCAAGCACTGCGTATAGCACGGATACGAAAACTCCGTTAAGACGTTTTTTGCAAGGCCATCGACTCGTTGCGCCGGTCCTGCTCGCAAAGCGGCTACACAAACACAATACGCAAACCCAAGAGAGATTTTAATTTCGATTTGGTTGCTAGTGTAGTGTCTCTTCAATCTCGGCAATTACTGCAACGTCATTCCGGCCAAGCTGGCGATAGCTAGCGCGAGCCGGAATCCAGGCTTTCTGAGGAGTTCTGGATTCCCGTTTTCACGGGAATGACGACTGAGGCTACTTTTCATAAAGTACAAACAGCGTGAGACACTACACTAGCTTGTCGGCTCGTTCGTTCCTGTCATCTTTCCATGAGCGCGTCGCATGAATGTGAATGGGGTCGAATGCGAATGGGGTCGCGTTCTTTACTTTTGATAACCGCCGCACCGATCGCAGCCAATGCCCGCTCACATGCTCGGAGGGCGAGTTGGCTGGTTCTCCTCGATATTACGGATCTCAATCGTCGAAGCGGGCGTCTCTCAGAGTTTTCCAGAGATCGATCCGGACCTGAGGGTCGGAGAGGTCGAGCTTGACGCCGGTGCGATCGAAGGGTTGCTCGGACTCCGGGTCGCCGGGCATGAAGAGCGTGAACTTCTGATGCCACTGGCCGGTGCCGGGAATCTCCTGCTCGACAATATCTTTGACTTCGGGTGCTACTATTTCCATGGCTTATCGAGTTAGGTCAAATCGCTTAACGCTGAAACTATCGAGATCGATCCTGGTTTTGCCATCGAATTTATGTTCGTAGCGAGAACGACGGAAGTTTGCCCTGCACATGATCCGCCTATGGGATTAACGAAACCGCGGAAGCAGCTCCTTGGCGATCAGCTCCAGACTCTCTTCGTAGCGGTCGTATTGAAGCCTCAAATCGAACACCAGGTGTTCGACGTCGCGGGCGCGGAACTTTTCGATCTCCGCGGCGCAGTCATCCGGGTTCCCGACGATCAACAGGCCTTCGAGATCCTCGATGGTCTGAAACTTTCCCGACGGTGGCTTGAGCCAGTGGCTGCTTCCCTCCGAGCTCTCCGCCAGCGCCGCGACGTCGATGCTTCCCCGGGCCTTGTTGCGGTCCTTGTCGATGCGCGTGATCGGGATATTGCCCAAGGTAATTTTCTTGTCGGTAAGTTGCCGCAAGTACTGGATCCGGTCATCAAAAGTCGCCATCGGGACCCGGCCGGGAATCCAGCCGTCGCAGTATGCCGCGGCTCGCCTGATCGCGGCGCGCGTGCTGCCGCCGCAAAAGATCGGTATCGGTTCGACCGGCTTGGGCTCGATGGTCACGTCTTCGAACGAGAAGATTTTTCCCTTGTACGACGCGTTGTCTTCCTTCCAGATCAGCCGCGCGATCTCGACCGTTTCGCGCAGGATTTCGACGCGATCCTCGATCCGCAAGCCGACCGTGGCGAGCTCCGCCGGATTGAAACCCAAGCCCATTCCGGCGATCACCCGGCCGCCGGCGAGATAGGACAGACTCGCCAGATCCTGGCTGAGTTTGAGCGGCCAACGCACCGGGACCAGCACGGCAATGCCCAGAATGATTTTTTTCGTCACCGCGGCGACCGCCGCGAGCGTGACGATGGGTTCGACGAATTTGAACCCCGCTCTTTCCATGCCGTGCGGCTGCCAGAGCAAATGATCCCTCACCCAGACGGAATGAAATCCCAGCTCCTCGCACGTCCTGGCGCCGTCGATGATCCGGGAAGGCGAGGCCTCTTTGCCGAAGTGGGGCAACAAAACGCCGAACTGAATTTTCGCCATCGCTTTTGAATTATCCTTCTATGTTTTGCGGGGAGCGAATCTGCGGAAGTGCTTGCATGACGAAGACATCGTTTTTTTCACCACGAAGCACACGAAGGCCACGAAGAATGTCGCTATAAGTCATCCAAACTTCGTATTGCTATCGTTTAAGATTTGCGTGGCCTGCGCAAATACCATAAAAATTAAACAGACTTGGATTCGGAACTTCCTCTCGCCAAGGCGCAAAGTCGCCAAGTTTAGAGTAGAGAGATAAAATCTCTTCCGAATGACAGTCTCCTTTAATGTCCGACCTTTGCGAGCTTTGCGTTTTTGCGAGAGATACTCCGAGATTTGGTTGCGGCTCTGTCGCGCTAGGTTGTTGGCGGTGAAATACTCTCTTAGGTTCGCGGCTTGTTCTCTGAATCATCGACAATGTGAAAGTCTTCGCCCGCCGGAGCGTAAATCTCGAGGACGCGGGCGACCTTGTCGCCGCAATTGCCGGCCTGGTGGCGCACTCCGGGCGGAATAAACGCAACTTCCCCCGGACCCAGACGGATCTTTTTTCCCTCGACAATCGCCTCGACGTTGCCCTCCAGCACGACGTAAACATTCTCGGCTTTGGCGTGGTAGTGGGTCGGACCCGGCCCGGAATCGACGTTGATCAGGTTGATGTGAACGTCGACGTTCTTGGCGCCGTCGGCCTCATCCACCAGCCGGAGCGCCTTGCCGCGATCCCATCGCATGACTCTAACCGGCGCTTCCTCTATGCGCATAACCTTCACTGGCATAAGTTCACCTCCAAGTGTCTGAACTACGCGAGCAGTAGTCGAAAGCAGGAGAACTGTCAACTTAAGTCTTTCTCACCATGAAGCGTGTTCATGAGCTCGCGCACGCGCACGCCCACAGAGAACGAAAATGGCAGCGGCAGATCCTGCTCCAACTCCTTTCCCCTTGATGAGGAAAAGCCGGGATAGGATGACTTCGAAGCAAACCATCACCCCTCCTTTGTCTTCCCCGTCAAGGGGAAGGATGGGGATGCTTTCGCCATCGCATCTTCAACGGTGGCCCAGTGCGTAAGCGATCCTATTTTCGAAGGAGTGCACGAGGGCATGCGGCAACGAACTAACGGCTCACGGAAGCGACTGTGACTTTCTCGCAGGGCGTGATAGGAGCATTGCGAGGCGCAGCTCCATGACAGAAACACTCAAACTGATTCAGTTTCGCGCCGCCTACAACTTGCCGGTTCATGCGGGGATAGAAACTGGGATTTTTGCCCGGCACGGGCTCGCTCTCGAAACCGTCTACACACCGGGTTCCTCGTACCTCAGCCGCGCTCTCAAAGAGGGGCAATTCGATATCGGCCATACCGGCGCAGACGACGTCATCGCCGCTGTTGAAAACGATGAGGGCTGCGGTCTTTTCATGTTCATGGGTCTGCACAGCGGGCTCTTTGCACTAGTCGGCGCTCCGGACTGCGCCTCCATCGACATGCTATTAGGCAGGTCCATCGGCGTGGACGCTAGATCCAGCGGCTTTGCGCTAGTGGTGGAAAGAGTGCTCCGCGCCAGGGGTTTCGCCGGCGGCGATTATCGGCTGAGCGAAATCGGCGGATGGGAAAGCCGCCACCGCGCACTAATGGATAAGAAAATCGCTGCGACCCTGTTGACCGAACCTTTCGTCTCGAAGGCACTGGGGGCGGGATGCCATCTACTCGCCAGGGACTTCGAGATGATCCCGTCTTATCAAGGCACGTGCGGCGCGGCGAGCCGAAATTGGGCGAGGCAGCATCCGGACCGACTCGTTCGCTACATTCGAGCCTATGCGGAAGCGACGCAGTGGTGTTTCGAGAGCGCGAATCGCCGGGCATGCCTCGACATTCTAGCTCGACATAACGAAATCGAGAGAACCGCTGCCGAGCATACTTTGGACGCGCTACTCCATCCGAAACACGGTCTTTACGCGAGCGCCGGCCTCGATATGACCGGCGTCAAGGCCGCTCTCGACTTACGCGCCGAGCTTGGCTATCTGGCGCATCCGGTTCCGCCCGTCGAGAAATACGTCGATCTTTCGTATTACCGGAAAGCTCTGCCGGCCGCCGGTTAGTCGTTCGCGCTCATCGAATCCGATCTTTGAATCTGTTCAGGCCGAAACTTCCGATGGGGATCCTGCTTTTGCCATCGATGACCTGCTCCGCCAGCGCTTCACCGACGGCCGCGGAGTGTTTAAATCCGTGGCCTGAGCAGGGTGACGCGATGAGGATACCATTGTTCTCGGGGTGGGTGTCGATCACGAAGTTCGAGTCGGGCGTCACGGTGTAGAGGCAGCTCGCCGCGGCGCGGCAACGCGCGGAAATTCCCGGCAGGCGGTTTTCTATGCAATCTTTATACATCGCTTGCTCTTCCTCTTCGCCGACCCCCCGCTGCACGCGGTCGGGATCGGTCGCCTCTGTGAATTGCTCGGTGGCAACCTTGATGGTTTTGCCGTCGAGAGACGGGAAGCCGTAGAAGCCGAACTCACTGCCCTTGGCGAAGATCCAGATGAAGATGGGAAAGCCGGGCGGCGCGAAGGCGGAGCGCAAATCTTCCTTGATGTCGAACCAGTACATAATTTGGCGGTACACCTTGAACAAAGGCGTGTAGACGGGCGGCAGAAAGCGCGCGATCCAGGGTCCGGCGGCGATGATGACCTTCTCGGCGGAGTAGACGGCGCGGCTGGTTTTGATCGACACGTTGCAATTCGTGCGGCTTTCAACTGACACGACGGTCTCATCGGTTCGAATGACCGCGCCATGCTTTCTTGCGAGATTGAGCTCCGCCTCGATGCACAGCTCCGGCCTCAGATATCCCGTCTCGTATTCGAAATAGGCGCGCTCGTCGGCTACGGCGAACTGCGGAAAGCATTTTTTTATGTCCGCGGTTTCGAGGATTTCATGGCGGATATGGAACTTCTCGGCGCAACGGATTGCCTGCTCCAAAAAATCACGCCGATTATGCAAGACACCTTTGCTATTTTGACTCTGCAGAGTCAGGCCGCCGGTGATCGTGAGGAGTTCTTTGCCGGTTTCCTTTTCGATCTCGCGCCACAATTCATAGGAGCGCAGAGCTAGAGGCACGTATTCTTCGCCTTCGCCGATCGCCTGGCGAATGATCCGGCTCTCGCCGTGGGATGAGCCGTTAACGTGCGGCGGGGAAAACCGATCGAGGCCGAGCACTTTAATGCCCCGCCTCGCCAGTTGATACACCGCGGCGCTTCCCATGGCGCCAAGACCGCAGACGATTGTATCGAAGCTTTTGGTCATTACTCCGTATTGTCAGAGGGCCAGGAGAAAAACAGATGGGTAAAGCCTCGGATCTTGATCTTTCGACTAGGCACCCCGCTAAGTGACAGTCCAGTGAACGAGAGCCGGTCAGGCCGAATTTTCTACAGCTCGACGACACCCACGTCGCCGCGACGCGAAATCTTGGTGCCGTATCTTTGGGATAACCTTGTTACTCGATCGATGACGCGCTCGGCGACTTCGCCTTCGGCGAGCATCGGTCTGCCGCGTTGGGGACGGGGTCGGCCGAAGCCCTGGTCGATAGGGTAAATTTTTATGTCCCTGAGCTTGCCGCCGCGAAAATCACAATGCGCGAACATATTTTCCCAATAGGCCGGCTCGGCGGGGTGACCTTTCCTGCCGCCCGCAGTTCTCGCGTCAAGGAAATCGGAAGGCGTGGCGCGCAGGTCGAGATCGAATCTTTCGTAGGCATCGGCGGGAAAAAAGCCGACGGTTTCGTTTTGAAAAATGAAGTTGCCGACGCTGTAGAAGATCGGCTTGCCCTGGTAGATTTCAATGCCCATGGGAAAATGCGAGCCGTGGCCGACGAAGATATCGGCGCCCTCGTCGATCGCCTGGTGGGCGACGCGGGTGACAAAGCCGGCGGTTTCTTCTAGCTCGGCGCGGCTCGCAGCGGTGAGCAGGCTTGCGCCGCCGAATTCATGGCAGTGAACGCTCACGACCAACCAATCCGCCTGGCGGCGCGCTTCGCGAATCCAGCGTAGATTATCCTGAAGATCGCGCTCGTTGACTTTGGTTTCGATTGAGAAGCGCTCGGCGGTCAGGTAACGATTGCCGAGCAGGGTCAACTCTTCAGCCTTGGCGTCCGGAATCTCTTTGTCGCTGTAAAAATGCTTGCGCGCGCGCTCGTGGCTTTTCTCGAAACCGAGCTCGCGGCTGACGCGCTTGAGTTGATCGAAGGCAGCGGCATCGACATGGTAGGTGGTTTGAAACGCCAGCGGATTGATCCCTGGCCGGCCGCGCAGGTCTGGCCGCTGCTCGCCGGCTTGATTCCACGGTCTGAACGTCGCGGTCGCCGCGATCAGAGCAACCCGGCCATGAGGTGTGTCGAGATAGGCCGGCGCGCGCGCCTCGGCGAGATTACGGCCGGTGCCGGCGTGCGCGAGGCCGGCGGCATCGAGATGTTTGAGATTGGCCAACACGCCGCCTTCGCCGTAATCGAAAGCATGATTGTTCGCGCAGGAGACCATATTGACGCCGAGCCATTTCAAGTCGTCGAGCAATTTGGGCTCGGTGGTCATGAAAGTCCCCTGAGTGATGCCGGGCGTGCCTTCGTCCCAGGTGTGAACCGTGCCTTCGAGGTTGGCGAAGACGGCATCGGCGCCGCGGAGAATTTCCCGCAAATCGAGAAAGCGTTTTTCTCGAAACGGCGTGAGCTTGCGGGTGAGCATGGTGTCGCCGGCGAGGGCTATCTCGAAGTCGCGGCTTTCGGCTTCGTAAATCATATCGGTTCCGTTAGAGTCGCCGGCGACGATTCATCGACTTCGGTGTCGTTGCGTGGCGTGCGCGAGCACTGCTGACGCTTAGCACCGGCAAAGCTTCGGCGTCAACGGGAAGTTAGAAGGGAAGTTAGACCCCGGCCGCGCGTGGCGCAGCTCGCAGCGGCGCTGCTCATTGACAAGCTGCCGATTTTCCCATAGAAAAATTACTAATCCTGTTGAGTTGACTCAAATTTATACCATACCTTTTCGTGCCGACGGGGTATGGTTTTTTTTTAACGGCCTCAATTCATGAACGATCCCTATTTTCCGCTGCTGGTTATCTTTGCGCTGGCGGCGGTCGTGGTCCTGGCGTTGCTCACGTTGGCAACTACCATCGGACCGAAATCGACCAATCCCGCAAAGGCCGAACCCTTCGAATCCGGCAATCCGCCCAGAGGTGATGCCCGGGTGCCGTTCTCGGTGCGCTTTTATTTGATCGCGATGCTGTTCCTGATTTTCGATCTGGAAGTGGTGTTTCTCTATCCCTGGGCGATCTATTTTCGGCAGCTGGGAATTTTCGGCTTAGTCCAGATGGGAATTTTTCTGGTCATTCTGACGATCGGCTATGTTTACGTTTGGAAAAAAGGCGCGCTAGACTGGGATTAGGGATCCATGCCGGAGTCGAACGCCGAAATTGCGGAAATTCAACAGCTGCTCGCCGGCCGGCTGATCGATGTCATGCAAGCTCAGGGCGACACTGTGGTGATCCTGGATCGCGCCGAATTGCGCGACAGTTTTCGCCGGCTCAAGGAAGACGCCAAGCTCGATTACGATTTTCTCTCCGATATCACCGCAGTCGATTATTGGAAAAGAAAAGAGCCGCGTTTCGAGGTCGTCTATCAGCTGGTCTCGCGCCTCCAGCGGCGCCGTCTGCGCCTGCGCGTGCCGGTGCCGGAGAACGACGCCGCGGTGGAATCCCTGGTGCCGGTTTGGCGCGGCGCCAGTTTTCTCGAGCGCGAAGTCTGGGATCTTTTCGGCATCCGTTTTATCGATCATCCGGATTTGAGGCGGATTCTTCTTTATGATGAATTCCAGGGCCATCCGCTGCGCAAAGATTATCCGGTGAATCTCTGCCAGCCGCGAGTTCCAGAGCGCCACGTGGACGGCACCTTCGTCGACGAACGCTCGCATAACAAGTTGTTGCGTTTGAAAAAATCCCTGGGGAGCAATAGCTAGGTTGATCGGAATACCATGAAAGCCGAGAACCAAGAGCTACCGCCGGAAATCATGGAACTGCAGATGGGACCGTCCCATCCGGCGACCCATGGCACGATCAAGTTCAATCTCAAGTTGGAAGGCGAAAAGGTTCTCGCCTGTGATGTCGAGGTCGGATTTCTGCACCGCGGCTTCGACAAAAGCTGCGAGCAGGCGACCTGGACGCAGGTCATCCCTTACACCGATCGGCTCAATTACGCCTCGTCCCTGATCAACAACGTCGGCTACGCGCTCGCAGTGGAAAAGCTGATCGGCGTCGAAACGCCGCCGCGCTGCCAGTATATCCGGGTGATCGTGAGCGAGCTGGCGCGCATCTACGATCACCTCACCTGCTGCGGCATGGCCGCCTCCGAGCTGGGCGCGATCACCGCCGGCTTTTACATGATCGAGGCGCGCGAGCTAATCACTCGCATCGTCGAGAGCCTTACCGGCGCGCGCTTGACCGTGACTTACGTGCGCATCGGCGGGGTGAAGCATGATCTATCGCAGGACTTCGCCGAGCGGGTCACGGAAACTTTTAAGACGATTCGCCGGCTGCTCGACGACTGCGATCGCTTGCTGTCGCGCAACCGGATCTTTCTCGATCGCATGGCCGAGGTCGGGGTGATCTCCCAGGAAACCGCTCTGGACTATTGCTTGACCGGGCCAATCCTGCGCGCCACCGGAGTGAGCTATGACGTGCGCAAGGCGTTTCCCTATTTGGTTTACGATCAGCTCGACTTCGAGGTCCCGGTGGGCAGCAAGGGCGACAACTACGATCGGTTTGTCTGCCGGCTGCGTGAAATCGAACAGAGCATGAAAATCGTCGACCAAGCGTTGGAGAAATTGCCGGTGGGTCCGGTGTGGATCGAGGACCCGCGCTTTGTGTTGCCGGAGAAAGAAAAAGTTTACGGAAGCATCGAAGGGCTGATGCATCATTTCAAAATCATCATGGAAGGGATCAAGGTTCCGCCGGGTGAAACCTATTGTGCGGTCGAAGGCGGCAACGGCGAGTTGGGTTTTTATATCGTCAGCGACGGCAGCGGCAGGCCCTATCGCATGCGCGTGCGGCCGCCCTGTTTCATCGCCATGGGCGCGTTTCACGAAATGATCCGGGGCTACATGGTCGCGGATATCGTGCCGACCTTCGGGATGGTGAACATGATCGGCGGAGAGTGCGATCGTTGAGAGCAATTGAAAATGGAATATGGAGAATGGAAAATTGAGGACAGACTTAAAAAGGGTGGCGTGCGATCCTCTATCCTCGATCTTTCATCATTGATCCGATCGTCATGGCTTTAGAGTTTTCAGCCGAGACGCTGAAAAAATTCGAAGAGACGGTGGCGCGCTATCCGAAGAAGGAAGGGGCGATGCTGCCGGTGCTCTATCTGGCACAGCAGGAGTTCGGCCATATCGGGCCCGAGGCGATCGAATATATCGCCAAACTGATGGGCGAGGCGCCGGTGCGGGTGCAAGGCGTCGTGAGTTTTTACACCCTGTACAACACCAAGCCCATCGGGCGGCACCATATTCAAGTTTGCCGGACACTGCCCTGCGCGCTGCGCGGCGCGGAAAAAATTACCGGTTTCATCAAGCAAAAGCTCGGCATCGAGGCTGGCCAGACCACGCCGGACGGCCGCTTTACGCTCAGCGAAGTCGAATGCCTGGCTTCCTGCGGCACGGCGCCGATGATGCAGGTGAACGACGATTATTACGAAAATCTGACCGAGGAAAAAATCGAGCAGATTCTCGATACGATGAAGTGAACGGATAATGGAAAATTGACAATGGAGAATTTCGGAAACGGAGATTCCGAATCATTTTCAATTATCCATTTTCCATAGTTTTTTAATTATGGAAAAAATTCTCCTCCGCAATATCGGCGTTCCGGATTCGCACACACTCGCTGTCTATCAGGCGCGCGGCGGTTACAAGGCTTGGCAAAAGGTTGTTCAGACGATAAAGCCGGAGCAGCTGATCGAAGAAATCAAAGCTTCGGGCCTGCGCGGCCGCGGCGGCGCCGGCTTCCCGACCGGGATGAAGTGGAGCTTCGTGCCGAAGGACAATCCCAAGCCCAAATACGTCGTCTGCAACGCCGATGAAAGCGAGCCGGGAACCTTTAAAGACCGTTTGCTGATCGAGCAGGATCCGCACGCGATTATCGAAGGCACACTGATCGCCGCCTACGCGATTCAGTCGCACACCGCGTTTATTTATATCCGCGGCGAGATGGTCTTTGGCGCCAAGCGTTTGGACCAGGCGGTCGCTGAAGCCGTAGACACCGGCTATATTGGCAAGAATCTTTTCGGCTCGGGCTATGACATCGATCTGATCGTGCACCGCGGCGCGGGCGCGTATATTTGCGGCGAAGAGACCGGTTTGCTGTCTTCGCTCGAAGGTGGCCGCGGCTGGCCCAAAGTCAAGCCACCGTTTCCCGCCACCCACGGGCTCTTCGGTTGTCCGACCGTGGTAAACAACGTCGAGACACTCGCGACGCTGCCGTGGATCCTCGAACGTGGCGCGGCGGCCTATGCCGCGCTGGGCACGGAAAAAAGCAAAGGGACAAAACTCTTCAGCGTCAGCGGCCACATCGCCCGGCCGGGCGTGTACGAACTCGAAATGGGCTATCCGTTCAAAAAATTTATCGAGGAAGACTGCGGCGGCGTGCCCAACGGCAAAAAACTCAAAGGGGTTATTCCCGGCGGCGGTTCAATGCCCGTGCTGCTGCCCGACGAGATCGACAAAGTGAACCTCGACTACGAATCGGTTCAGGCGGCGGGTAGCCTGCTCGGCTCGGGGGGCGTCATCGTCATGGACGAAACGACCTGCATGGTGCGGGCCGCGTTGAACCTTTCCCGATTTTTCGCGCACGAGACCTGCGGCCAATGCAGCCCATGCCGCGAAGGCTGCCACTGGATGGAGAAGATTCTGCACCGGATCGAATACGGACAGGGCGAACCAGGCGATTTAGACCTGATACTCAACGTCGCGGGCAACATCGCGGGCAACACGATCTGCCCCTTCGGTGACGCTGCCGCCTGGCCGCCGGGCGCATTCATCCGCAAGTTTCGCGGCGAATTCGAAGCGCACATCGCGGAGAAGCGGTGCACGGTGAGAATGGAGTAATGGAGTTCTGGAGTAATGGGTTGATGGGCGGACTGCAACACTCCAAGAATCCATCACTCCAGCGCTCCAATCGTTTATGGACCCGGTAAAAATCACCATCGACGGCAAGGAAGTCGTCACCACCAAGGGCAAGAACGTCATCCAGGCGGCGGCCGAAGTGGGCGTGGCGATCCCGCACTATTGCTATCACCCGCAGCTCTCCATCGCCGGCAACTGCCGCATGTGTCTGATCGAAATCGAGAAGATGCCCAAGCTGCAGATCGCCTGCAACACACAGGTGGCCGAGGGCATGGGGATCCTGACGCAAAGCCCGAAAGTGCTCGCGGTGCGCAAGGCGGTGCTGGAATTCCTCTTGATCAACCATCCGGTGGACTGCCCGATCTGCGATCAGGCCGGCGAGTGCTGGCTGCAGGATTACTACATGCAGCATGACCGCCAGGAGAGCCGCTTCGAGGTCGGCAAGGTGCACGATCGAAAGCGAACGATCTTCGGTCCCAACATCGTCTTCGACGGCGAGCGCTGCATCAAATGCACGCGCTGCGTGCGCTTTTGCCAGGAGGTCACCCGGACCAACGAGCTGGCGGTGATCAACCGCGGCGATCATTCGACGATCTCCTTGTTTTCCGACGCGGTGCTCGACAACCCGCTGTCGGCCAACGTGGTCGACATCTGCCCGGTAGGGGCGCTCACCGATCGCGACTTCCGTTTCAAAGTGCGCGTCTGGTACCTGCAAAAAACTCCGTCGATCTGTCCCGGTTGCAGTACCGGTTGCAACATCAGCGTCGAGACCTACCAGAACCGCATCGCCCGGTTTAAGCCGCGCATCAATGAGGCGGTCAACGGCCACTGGATCTGCGACGAGGGGCGCTATTGCTTTCATGACCTGGCCGGCGGCGAGCGCTTGACCACGCCGATGATCCGCCAGGAGGGCGGCCTGGTGCCGGCGAGCTGGGAGCAAGCGCTGCAGGCGGTTTTTACCGGCTTGTCTTCGAGCAAGCCGGTTGCCGGCATTCTATCCGGACGCAATACCAACGAAGAGGCTTATCTGTTCGCCAAGATCGGCAAGAAGTTTGGGGCCGAAGCCTTGGAGGTGTGCTATCGGGAGCGACCGTTAACCGACGTGCAAAAAATTCTCGTGAGCCCGGACCGCTCGCCCAACTTCCGCGGCGCGGGCGACGTGGGCATCGGCTCCGACGGCGGTTTTGCCGCATTGATGGAAAGACTCATCGGCGGGAATTTTTCCATGGCCTATGTGGTCGGTGAAGATTTGCTCGCGACTGCAGCCGATGCCGAAAGAGTGCGCGCCGCGCTGGAGAAGCTTTCTTTTCTGGTGGTACAGGACACCCGGCTCAGCGCAACCGCCCAATTGGCTCACGTGGTTTTACCGGCGACCCACTTCGGCGAGAAAGAAGGGACTTACACCAACCGTCGGGGGCGGCTGCAAAAGCTCAACGCGGCGTTGATCGCGCCCGAGGGAGCGCTGCAGGACAGCGAAATCTTCATGCGTTTACTCAAACTCGCCGGCGCGCCCGTCGATTATTCGAGCCCCGGCGAGATCTTTGCTGCGCTGGCGCAAGAAATTTCGTCTTATCAAGGCATCGACTATGACTCTATCGGTGATCAAGGGATTGCGCTGGGGAGCGGCGGTGGCGGAGCATCATGATCATTGACCTGACGATTATCGCGGCCAAAGCGTTTCTCGTTGTCTTTATGGTTCTCAATCTGGCCGGCGTGCTCGGCTGGATCGAGCGCAAGGGCAGCGCGCTGATTCAAGACCGCATCGGCGCCAATCGCGCGTCGATTTTCGGCTTCGCCGGTCTGGGCCTGGTCAACACGCTGATCGCCGACCCGCTCAAGTTTCTCACCAAAGAAGATTTTATTCCGCCGGCAGGGGACAAGTTGCTGCACACGCTGGCGCCTTGCATGGCGCTGTTCCCGGCGTTGGTGACCTTCGCGGTGATTCCCTTCGGCGACGTTCTCCAGCTCGGCGACCGCGTGATCAATCTGCAGGTCGCCAATCTCAACATCGGGGTCCTTTACGTCTTCGCGATGGGCTCGCTCGGTGTTTACGGCATCGTCATCGGCGCCTGGGCCTCGAACAACAAGTTTTCCCTGCTCGGCGGGGTGCGCGGCTCGGCGCAGATGATCTCCTACGAGATCGCCATGGGGCTTTCGGTGATGGGCATCCTGATGGTCTACGGCACCTTGGATTTGCAGGAGATCGCGCGCGGCCAGGGAACTCTGATTCGCGATTTGCTGCCGCAGTGGCTCGACTTTTTACGGCCGCTCGTCGGCTGGCTGCCTGCATGGGGAATTTTTCTACAGCCGCTGGCGTTTTTGTTGTTTTTCACCGCGGCGGTCGCCGAGACCAAGCGCATCCCGTTCGATTTGCCCGAAGGCGAATCGGAGCTCGTCGCCGGCTACCATGTCGAATATTCGGGCGGCAAGTTTCTCATGTTCTTCGCCGGCGAATTCGCCGAGATCGTCACCGCGTCGGGCCTGATCGTAACGCTCTTCTTCGGCGGCTGGCAGGTGCCCTATCTTCTGCGCGACGGATTTCACTTTCCCTGGGGCGGTCAGTGGCTTTTGCCGCAGCTCGCGGTGGTCTTTTTACAAGTCGGCGCGTTTACCGTGAAAGTGATTTTCTTCTGTTGGCTGCAGATTCTCCTGCGCTGGAGCGTACCGCGGTTTCGCTATGACCAGGTCATGCGCCTCGGCTGGAAAATGCTTTTGCCGGCGGCGCTGTTCAACGTCGTGATGACGGCGATCGTGATCGTCGCGGCACAGTAAAAGTATCGTTGTCATGGACTTTGCAACGCTGATTTTCTTCGTTCTTGCCGGCCTGCTGGTGCTCTCATCGCTGCTGGTGGTTTTTCTGCGCGACGTGGTCCACTGCGCGATGGCGCTGGTGGCCGCCCTGCTGATCATCGCGGTGTTTTTCGTCACGCTGCAAGCGCCGATGGTCGGCGTGCTCCAGGTCATGGTCTACGCCGGAGCGATCATGGTGCTGTTTCTGTTCGTGATCATGTTTCTCAATCCGAGGTCGCTGGAACGACCGCGCGCCGCCTGGTGGAGTTTGGGCGGCTTGCTGGCTCTATTGCTCGGCGCCCTGCTGGTCGCGATGTTGAGCAAGACCGAGAGCTGGAGCGACCCGGTGGCCGGGACCCAGATCTTCGGCAGTCCGGAGATGTTGGCGAAGAGTCTCTTTAACGATTTCGTGCTGCCCTTCGAGATTGCCTCGGTCTTGTTATTGGTGGCGATCATCGGCGCGGTGGTGCTGGCGAAGCGGGAGCGCTGACGCGAATGGTGCCGCTCAACTATTATCTGATTCTGAGCGCGGTGGTGTTCGCCATTGGCGTGATCGGCGTCCTGATTCGCCGCAATCTGATCGTCATCCTGATGTCCGTCGAATTGATGCTCAACGCGGTGAACCTCACCTTCATCGCATTTTCCCGTTTTCTAGGCTCGATGGAAGGGCAGGTCGCGGTGTTCTTTGTGATGGCCGTGGCCGCCGCCGAAGCCGTCATCGGCCTCGCGATCATTATCGCGGTGTTCCGCCACCGCCAGAGCCTCGATCCGCAGGAGATGCATTTGCTCAAATGGTAACTTCCGAGCCGAGCGTGGCAACCTACGATCTTTTGCGCTGGATCCCGCTGATCCCGCTGCTCGGCAGCGTGATCAACCTTTTTTGGGGCCGCGCGTTGGGCCGCAAAAACGCCGGCGCTCTCGCCTGCGCCGCGGTGGGCGCTTCCTTCGCGATGGCGTTTTACGTTTTCTGGCAGTTGCCGTCGACCGGCATCTTCCGCGATCTCGTCTACGCCTGGATCGACTCCGGCGCTTTGAAGATCAATTTAGCTTTTCAAGTGGACGCCCTGACCGCGGTCATGCTGCTGATCGTCACCGGCATCGGTTTTCTGATTCACCTCTATTCCCTCGGTTACATGGGTCATGACGACGACACGGTGCGCTTTTTCGTCTATCTCAATCTGTTCATTTTCTTCATGCTCGTGCTGGTGATGGGCGACAACTTGCTGCTGCTTTTCGTCGGCTGGGAAGGGGTTGGCTTGTGTTCCTATCTCCTGATCGGTTTTTGGTATCAGGATGTCAACAACGCGATCGCCGGCAACAAGGCGTTCGTCGTCAACCGCATCGGCGACTTCGGCTTTCTCGTGGGAATCTTTTTGCTGGTCACGGAGTTGGGCCGGCAGGGCGTCTGGACTCTGGATTTCGCCGAGCTGCAAAATCACGTGCAGCTGCTCAGCCCCGCGACGGTCGGCTTGATCACGCTGTTGCTTTTCGCCGGTGCCACCGGCAAATCGGCTCAGATCCCGCTGTTCGTCTGGTTGCCCGACGCCATGGCCGGCCCGACGCCGGTGAGCGCGCTGATTCACGCTGCCACCATGGTGACCGCCGGTGTCTACATGACCGCGCGGCTGCATTTTCTCTTCAGCCTGGCGCCGGCGACGTTGGCGCTCATCGCATGGATCGGCGCGGCGACGGCCATTTTCGCCGCGACCATCGCGCTGACGCAAAACGATATTAAAAAAGTTCTCGCTTACTCGACGGTGAGCCAGCTTGGCTATATGTTTCTCGCCGTCGGCATGGGCGCGTTCAGCGCAGCGATCTTTCACGTCTTCACCCACGCCTTCTTTAAAGCCTGTTTGTTTCTCGGCTCGGGCAGCGTGATCCACGCGCTGGGCGGCGAGCAGGACATGCGCAAGATGGGCGGACTGAAGGCCTACATGCCGAAAACCTACTGGACCTATGTCGTTGCCACTCTGGCGATCGCCGGCATCCCATTCACCGCGGGATTTTTCTCGAAGGATTTGATTCTGTGGCAAACTTTCAGCCGGGGGGCGACGGCGCTCTGGGCCATCGGTCTGATAACCGCCGGATTGACCGCGTTTTACATGTTCCGCCAGCTCTTCCTGGTATTTCACGGCGATTGCCGGGCCGACGCTCATGCCAAGGCGCATCTGCACGAATCGCCGGCGGTGATGACATGGCCGTTAATCGTTCTTGCCGCCGGCGCGATTTTCACCGGTTGGTTGGGCGCGCCGGAATATCTTTGGGGCAGCCGCTGGGATCCCTGGCTGCAACCGGTCTTTGGCGCGGCGGCAGCGCATCATGGTTCCGTCGGCGCGGAAATCTCAGTGACCCTGCTGACCCTGGCGGTGGTCGCGACGGGCATTTACTTGGCCTATGCCAAGTACGGCAAGTCCGCGGTTGAATTCGACCGCGATGCCGGCAACCTGCTCTATCGCCTGTCGCTCAACAAATTCTATGTCGACGAGATCTATGACTTTATTTTCGTGCGGCCGTTTACCGCCTGCGCGAGCTTCTTTGCCCAGTTCATCGATCCCTGGGCAATCGACGGCACGGTGAACGGCGTCGCCGCCACCGTACGCGGGCTCGGCTGGATCTGGCGCGGCCTGCAGACCGGCAACGTGCAACATTACGTGGCCGGTTTCCTGATCGGCACGCTGGCGCTGCTGGCGTATTACATCGGCCAGTTGTAATCATGCTCGGACTTGCCCTGGGAAATTTGAGCGTTCTGCTAGCCGTCCCCGTCATCGGGGCCGGTCTGCTTCTGCTCGTGCCGCGGCAGAGCCGCCGGATGCTGTTTTCCGTCGCGCTCATCGCCAGCGCCGTCAACTTTCTCTGGTCGGTAAAAGTCTTGAGCGCTTTTGACGCCGGCAACGGCGCAATGCAATTCGTCGAGCGCATCCCGTGGATGCCCTCCTTCGGCATCGAATACATCGTCGGCATCGACGGCATCAGCCTGTTCCTGGTGCTGCTCACCACCTTGCTCATGCCGATCGCGATCCTGGCCTCCTGGTCGGTGAAAGATCGGCTGAAGGAATATCTGATCTTCATGCTGCTGCTGGAGACCGGCATGCTCGGCGCGTTCGTCGCCCTGGATCTCTTTTTGTTTTACGTTTTCTGGGAGGTCATGTTGGTGCCGATGTATTTTCTCATCGGCGTGTGGGGTGGCACCCGGCGGATTTACGCGGCGCTTAAGTTCGTCATCTACACCATGGCCGGCAGCCTGCTGATGCTGGTCGCGATCATTTACTTGGCGGCGCGCCATGCCGAGCTGGAGCAAGTGCTGACCTTCGATCTGTTGAAACTATACGGCATGCAGCTGACCTACGAACAGCAGGTGTGGCTGTTTTTTGCCTTCGCCCTGTCTTTCGCGATCAAGGTCCCGCTCTTTCCGTTTCACACCTGGCTGCCCGACGCTCACGTGGAGGCGCCGACGGCGGGCTCGGTGATCCTCGCGGGTGTTCTGCTCAAGCTTGGCACCTACGGTTTTTTGCGCTTTGCCATGCCGCTGTTTCCCGCGGCGGCGGCGGCAGCGGCGCCGCTGATCGTCGCTCTGGCCGTGATCGGGATCATTTACGGCGCAGTCGTGGCGATGATGCAAAGCGATGTTAAAAAGCTCGTTGCCTATTCGTCGGTCAGCCACCTGGGTTTCGTCATGCTCGGCCTGTTCGCCTTCAACATGCAGAGCGTACAGGGCGCGATCTATCAGATGGTCAATCACGGCCTATCCACCGGCGCGCTGTTTCTGCTCGTCGGGATGATCTACGATCGCCGCCACACCCGTTTGATCGACGACTTCGGCGGTCTGTGGAAACAGGTGCCGGTGTTTTCCGCGATTTTGCTGGTGGTGACTCTCTCGTCCATCGGCTTGCCAGGGCTCAATGGTTTCGTCGGCGAATTTTTAATTCTCCTCGGCGCTTTCAACGCCACCCCAGGCTGGACCGTGGCGGCCGCCAGCGGCGTCGTCCTCGGCGCTATCTACATGCTCTGGATGTATCGGCGCGTGATCTACGGGTCGCTCAAGAATCCAGCCAACGAAAAACTCCAGGATTTAAATGCGCGGGAGATAATCCTGCTCGCGCCGATCCTGCTCCTGATCGTTATCATGGGCGTCTACCCGCAACCCTTTTTGCAACGGTTGAAACCTGCCGTGGAACTGAGTCTGAAAAAAATCGCCGCGGTTACCGCTGCTCCATCGATAGCTGGAACAGCGAGCAGCGGAAAGTCGCAGAGCGATGAACGTTAACCTGTTACCGCTGTTGCCGGCAATTCAAGTGCTGCTCACGGCGCTGGTTGTGGTGCTGCGCGATCTTTTCATCGAAGAGCACAAGACCAAGGGATTTTTGGCATCCATCAGCTTTATCGGCATCGGTCTGGCCGGTGCCGAGATCGTCGCTCTGTGGGGCGCGCAGGAAGGCAGTTTTAACGACGCCGTGCTGCTCGACAACTTCGGGCTTTTTTTCTCGCTGCTCTTTCTCGCTGCCGCCGCGCTGACAATTCTGTCGTCGATTCACTATATCCGCCAGGCAGGTATCCATGAGGGCGAGTTTTACGCCCTGATCCTTTTCGCCACCGTCGGCATGATGCTCATGGCCGCGGCCAACGACTTGCTGGTGTTTTTTCTTGGCTTGGAAACCATGTCGGTTGCCGTATACGTGCTCACCGGCATGTGGCGCTCGAGCAGCCGATCGAGCGAAGCGGCGATGAAATATTTTCTGATGGGCGCCTTTGCCACCGGTTTTTTGCTCTACGGCATCGCCTTGATTTACGGCGCCACTGGGTCGACCAACCTCAACGTGATCGCGGATTTTCTCCTCGAGCAACCGTCTGACTGGCCGCTCTATCTGGTCGGCGGAGGCTTTCTGCTGCTGATCGGCTTCGCCTTCAAAGTCGGTGCGGTGCCGTTTCATTTTTGGATTCCCGACGTTTACGACGGCGCGCCGACGCCGGTAACGGGTTTCATGTCGGTGGCTGTAAAAGCGGCGGCCTTCGCCGCATGGGCGCGCATCCTGATGCACCAGCTATCGCCCCTCGACGCCGACTGGGTGTTTCCGCTCTGGATTCTCGCCATCGGTACGATGACGCTGGGCAACCTCCTCGCCATCGGTCAGATCAGCGTAAAACGCATGCTCGCTTATTCGAGCATCGCGCATGCCGGCTATCTGTTGATAGGCGTGGTGGTGGGGGAGGAGTGGGGCGGCCTGCCGTTGCTGTTTTATCTGTTGACCTACACCTTCATGACCGTCGGCGCCTTCGCCGTGGTGGGCTGTCTCGCCGAAAGCGACGACCCGCGCGAGGGGTATCACGATTTTGCCGGGTTGGGATTCAGGCGGCCCTTTCTCGGGATGGCGATGGCGATCTTCATGCTGTCCCTGGCCGGCTTCCCGCCGCTCGCCGGATTCGCCGGAAAATTTTATATCTTCCGCGGCGCCGTGCTTTCCGGCCAACTGAACCTCGCGATCATCGGCGTGCTCAATAGTTTATTGTCGGTGATTTATTATCTGCGCGTGATCGTGGCGATGTACATGGAAGAGGGCGGCGCGGAGGGCAAGAGCTTTACACAAGCGCCGTATGTTTATATCGCCGTCGCGCTGGCTTTGGCTGGCACGATCTATCTCGGTGTCCTGCCGGCCACCGCTCTCGACGTGAGCCGCACGGCATTTTCCTCGCTTGAGTAGCGGACAAATCCCGGCAGTTCCGCCTGCGGCGGTTGCAGTTGCAAAGACGCCGGATGACCAGGACACGGACTCGCTGGCATCACCATGAAGCACGCAGCGCGGCAAAGCCGCAGCCGAGATTCGGAGTATCTCCCGCAGAGACGCAAAGGCGCGAAGGTGTCATTTCGACCGAATGAGAGAAATCCTTCTTAAATCCCTCGCCTTCGCTCGGGATGACAACCGTGGCTGTCACTTGGCGTTCTTGGCGCGCAGAATAACCTTTTTCGACGCGAAAATTTGCCTGTGCCGCGAATTTTCAATTTTAGCGATACAAGGCAAGGAAGGCCGAATCATTTTGAGACCCGCGGATCAGTTCGCTTTAGTGAAGAAACCGATGGCCACCGGAACTTCCGTGGTGCCGGGCAGCCATTCTTCGAACTTGCCTGATTTGAAGTAGAGCTGCGCCGAACCGCCGCCGTCGAGATTCAGCAATTCGACCGCCTGCAATTGCCACTTGGACTGGCCAAACAGCTCTTGCAGCTCGGCAAAGCTCAGTCCGCCGACCACCGCGTCGGTAACGCCGATTAGAATGCGGTCCGCTTTATCGATGCCGACTACGCTGCGACGGGCAAAGCGTCCCAGACCGGTCGTCGCTTCGACGAGCGCGCCGCGGTGCAAGAGCAGCGGCCCGCATTGCAGCGCCTGGCTGGCCAGGGCGGGTTGGAATTCATCGCGATGAATCACGAACGGACCGGCATCGCTCAAGCCGAAAATGCCGGTGTACAGCCGGTGATGGGAAATCGAGCGGTTGATTTCCTTTTCGGCGGTTTTCAAATAGGCGAGGGGCCGCCCTTTATCGTCAAAGTAGTTGGCATTGATCGCTCCGATCGCACCGGTTTTCTCGGCAAAGGTTTTTGCAGTTGCTGATTTCAATTGAAACTGTCCGGCATGGAGCACCCGTGGAACGATGAATCGACCGTCGAGGCGGAAGAGCTTCAATTCTAGCTCGTAACCCGGCTCGGTGCGCTCTAGCACGATCCTCCGAAACTCAACGCCTTTTTGCACCGGCTTCCAGGCGCCCGCGTCGCTTACGGCGAGAGTCGCGCCGATTTTCGCCGAAGGCCGGGCTTGAGAAAATCCCGGTCCGGCCGTCGAGAACAGGAACGCGAAAGCCCAACTCGCAGCTAATATCCGCAAGGGTTTCACAGTCGTAGTCAGAATAACAAATGACCGTGGAAAAAAAAGCTGCTGATTGAATCGGCCGCAGGCACGATTGCTTCTGATCCAAAACTCCTGATAACTAGATTCAAGAACTACAAAGAAAGAGGAAGCACTTATGAAGCGGTTCATTTGCATTGCGGTAGTCGCTGGGATGGTCGGTGGTTTTTCGGCCTGTGGGGACAAGAAAGACTCCACCGAAAAGGCGGCCGAGGCGCAGAAGGTGATTCAAGAAGGCATGCAAAAAGAGAAAGCGATGGTCGAGGGCATGCAAAAAGGTGTGGAGGGGATCGAGAAAAAAATGACCGAGCAGAAGGAAGAAACAAAAAAGTAATCGGATTTCACCGTGACCACGGAACTGCAAATCGGCATTGCCTATGCGTTGTTGGCCGGCGTGCTGTGGGGGTTGAGCCCGCTGCTTCTCAAACGCGGCATCCGCTACACCAATGTCAGTAACGCCACCTTGGTAGAGCAGCATGTTGCGGTATTTTTGCTCGCGATTTTGAGCGTGTATAACGGTGAAATTAGCGCATTGGATTTTTCCAGCCGCGCCTTTTGGTCATTTTTTCTCGCCGGCGCAGTCGGCGCCAGTTTCGGCAAGGTATTTTATTACCGCGGCATCGATAAGGTGGGCGCGTCAAAAGCCACGTCGGTCAAAAACAGCTCGCCGCTCTTGACCGCGATTCTCGCCATCTTTTTTCTCGGCGAGGAAGTGAACGTTTTCATCGTCGCGGGTGTGCTCGCCATCATCGCCGGCATCGCCGTGCTTTCGCAAGCTAAGCCAACTGAAGAACGCGGTGTCGGTCGACTGCGCTACTTTTTATTTCCGATCGTCGCCGCGCTGTGCTTCGGCATCAATCCGATATTCAAAAAACTCGGTATGAATGCCGCCAATCTGCCCATCCTCGGCGCGCTGGTCACCCAGGCGACGGCCCTGCTTTTCATGCTGCTGCTGGGCCGGTTCATGGGACTCAAGCCTAGGTGGGAGCGTATCCCGGCGCCGGGACTGATTCTTCTCATCCTATCCGGCTTTACCGAAGCGCTCGGCTCGATGCTCACTTTTTTCGCGCTGGGTTACGGGCCGGTGGCCCTGCTGTCGCCGATCTGGCGGATTTCGCCGCTGGTCACCTTCGCGCTGGCCCATTTCACGCTGAGAGGCATCGAAGTGGTGACCTTGCGCGACGGATTTGCCGCGGCGCTGATCGTGTTCGGAGTCTTCATCCTGAGCCATGGGTGAGGCTATCCGCGCGGCTCAATTTCGAACACCACTCGGTCGAGTTGCGGCGGCGTGTCACGGAGGGTCAGAATTTGCCGGCGTAAATGTTCGTTGGTGATTTGCGCGGCCAGGCACGGCAGCTTTTTCCCCCTGACGTTGAGCACGACCTCCGGGTTCTTGATCAGGTTTTGGCACCAGTGCTTGCCTTGCACCCGGCTCGATGTCGCATAAAACTTTCCGCTCCAATAGAGTAAGCGCAGTTCCACGGTCCGTGGCTTGCCGCTTTTTCGCCCGATCGTGGTGAGATCGGCGACTACGCTCGATCCGTCCCTGAGCTCCATGGCTGTGAATATAAGGTTTGGTTCGCGTCGAGGCAAACCGGACGCTTTGCCTTGACTCGTTTGCGGCGGCGGGGATAAGCTTAGCCAAATCTTACCGGAAACTATTCAACTCAAATAAATCTTGGAGGCGATGATGGCGGTGAAGAAATCTACGGGGATTACACCGGCGATGGTCAAATACGGCGGCGGCATCGGCGCGGTGCGCGCGCTGCCCAAAGCCAAGGGCAAGCGGCCAGCCGTGATCATCCTGCACGAGCGCTACGGCATCGACCAGCACACCAAGGATTTGACCGCCAGATTGGCCCAAGCCGGCTTCGTCGGCCTGGCACCGGATTTATTCCACCGTTTCACCGGCGACCGCAAGGCGGTGCTGCGCGGCGAACAGCGAGTGGATCTTACCGATGACGGCGCGCTGGAGGACTTAAACGCGGCAGTCGAATACTTGAAGAAACTCAAAGAGGTCGACGGTGCGCGCATCGGTATCGTCGGCGTCTGCCAGACGGGGCGCCAACCGGTATTGCTGGCGGCCAAGCGCGAAGACATTGCCGGCGCGGTAGTTCTCTACGGCGCCATCGGCGGCAGGGAGTGGCAAGGTAACGAGCTTAGACCGACGCCGATCGAAGAATTGATTGCGCAGGTCAATTGCCCCGTGCTCGGCATCTTCGGCGAAGCCGATCACATCATTTCCATCGACGACGTGGTGCGCTTTCGCAACTGCCTGGAGAAAGCGAAGAAGAATTGTCACGTGCGTATCTACGCCGGCGCGCCGCACGGCTGGCTCAACGACACCATGCCGGGACGCTACCGCAAGGAAGCCGCAAAGGACGCTTGGAATCTGATGACGACGTTTCTGAAAAAATGTTTCGCCGGCGGCTGGGACCAAGATCGGATCACCTGCACTTATGAGAGCGACTACTCGACGCAGTATGATTTCCGCAAGAACGTGCGCATGGAATAGAAGATGAGATTGGAGCGATGAGGCAATTTGTCGTACGCGCGATACCGGTGCTGTTGGTGGTTCTGTTTTTCCTCGCCGGTAAACCAGCGCCGGCCGCTGAGCGGGTGTCCATCGCGACGCCGAGCCGCGGCCTGTTTGAATTTCCCGTGGTCGTCGCCATGCGCAAGGGATTTTATAAAGACGAAGGCATCGATGTCGACAAAGTGCAGATGCAGCCGGCGCTCGGCGTGAAGGCGCTGATCTCCGGCGACGTCGATTATCTCCTCGCTTGGGGCTCCGCGCTCCGCGCCGCCGTCACGGGCGTTCCCGTTAAGGCCGTCGTCGGCATCGCCGGCCGGCCGCTGCATGTTCTGGTCGCCCGTCCCGAAATCAAGACGCCCAAGGAGTTGAAAGGAAAAGTGATCGGTGTCGATTCTATCGCGGGCACGGTGGATTACCTTTCTCGAGTCGCGGTGCGCCATTTTGGTTTGGAGCCGGACAAAGATGTGAAGATCATCGTTACAGGCGAAAGCCCGACCCGACTCGCCGCGTTGCGCAGCGGCGCAATCGATGCCACGCCGATCGACGTCGCTTTCGCCGTGAAAGCGGAAGACGAAGGATTCCGCCGCCTCGTTTATTTGGGAGATCTCATCGAGCTGCCCTTGTCCGGCATGGCCGTGACCGATCTGAAGCTTCAGACCCATCGCGATCAAGTTCGAAGAGTCGTGCGCGCCACGGTGCACGGCACGCGCTTTTTCAAACAAAACCGCAACGACACAGTGCAGATGCTCGCGGACTATCTGCGCATCACGCAGGCGCAGGCCGCGAAAGCCTACGATACCTCGCGCAATTCTTTCAGCGATGACGGCATGATTTCCGATAAAGGCGTGCTGCTCGATGTACAGTTGACGAAGGAGAGGCTGAAAATGACGAAAGACATTCCCTTGAGCCAGTTGGTGGATTGGAGTTTGGTGAAGGAGATCAAATAAGAAATTGGAACAGTTCAAGGATGCTTATTCTGATCTTGCTTATGCGTTAAGCAGGCGAGGGGGAAAAGATGCTAACCGGTTCATGTCTTTGCGGCGGAGTTAAGTATGAAATCGACGGCGAGCTTGGCGCCGTGACGAACTGTCACTGCAGTCTATGCCGCAAAATGTCGGGCTCGGCATTTTCCAGCGGCTCGACGATTGCAGCGGCATCGTTCCGTTTCGTGGCCGGCGAAGATTTGCTTAAAGAGTGGGAATCGTCGCCGGGATATCACCGTGTTTTCTGCGGCCGGTGCGGATCGCCGATTATCAAAAGGAAAGATAAAGATCCCGAACACCTGAGGTTTCGCCCCGGGACGCTGGACAGCGATCCGGGAGTCAAAGCCTCGAAGCATCTGCATGTGAGCTCGAAGGCGCCGTGGGTCGAAATCAAAGACGACCTGCCGCAGTCGGGTTGAAAAGGCGGTTATCAGTATTCAGCCGCCTGTTGTCAGATTGCGAACGAAGATTCATTATCGAGTAAGCATTCGAAGTCCGTGAAACTCCCGCAAAGCTTTTACGAGCAAAATACCGTCGATGTCGCCAAGCAGCTTTTGGGGAAGTATCTCGTGCGCAATCATCCTGAAGGCAACACCATTGGGCGGATCGTTGAAACCGAGGCCTACATCGGGCCGCAGGACCTGGCCTGTCACGCATCCAAAGGACGCACGGTGCGTACGGAAGTGATGTTCGGGCCGGCGGGACACGCGTACGTTTATTTCATCTACGGGTTTTACAATATGTTGAACCTGGTCACCGAAGCGAAGGACTATCCCGCGGCGGTATTGATTCGCGCAGTGGAGCCAGTAGATGGGATCGAACTAATGAAAGAGCGCCGGAAAAGTGACCTGCTGCGCAACCTCGCGAGCGGACCCGGAAAGCTTTGCCAGGCTTTTGCTGTCGATCGCTCGCTCAACGGCGCGGACTTGTGTGACGGTGTTCTTTACGTGGAGGATCGCGGTGAGCCGACGCCGAAGTTTCGAGCGACGCCGCGAATTGGCGTCGAGTACGCCGGAAAGTGGAAAGACAAACCCTATCGCTTTTTCATTCGCGGTAGCGAGTTCGTTTCGAAAACGTGACCGGATGCCCTCGATGGATCATGACGCCCCCAACGCTATCTACGTCGACATGGACGACGTGTTATGTGAGGCGGCGCGCCATTTTCTGGCGATTGTCGAGCGCGAGTTCGGCAAGAAAATCGAGTACGAACAGTTGAGTGACTTCGATGTCGGCCGCTCCTGCGGCTTGCGGCCGGAGGAGAGAGACGAACTTTACCGCATCGTTCATCGGCCTGACGAGCTTTTGAGCATGGCGCCCATCGAGGAAGCGCAGCCAGTTTTGCGCCGATGGCAAGAGGCGGGATTCGAAATCGCGATTGTAACCGGGCGCCCGCCGGACGCTTACGAGCCGTCCGTCGAGTGGCTGGCGAAACACCGAATACCTTACAGTTCATTTACGGTGGTGGATAAATATGCGCGCTTTGCGACGGAGAGGACGACGGCGATCAGCTTGAGGGAATTGTCCACGCGCCGATTTTGTTGGGCAGTGGAGGATTCGTTGCCCATGGCCGAATATTTAGCCGGTCAGATGCAGCTGCCGGTGGCCTTGATCGACCGGCCGTGGAATCGGACCGATGCCGCGCTTGCTCAGGTCGGCCGCTACACCGATTGGCCTGCGATCGCCAACGCGGTCTCGGCAACAACCGCTATGGCACCGAGGTAGCGGAGGGAGAGAATGACGAACCTAATATGGACCTTTGGCCTTGTGATGCTATTGGGGTTGCTCCACGCAGTAGACGGCGCTGCAGCCGATCCACGTTCAGCGGCGCTCATCGACGGGGCGAAAAAGGAAGGCAAAATGGTTTTCTACACTTCCGTAGAAACCGAGTTTGCCCGGCTTTTGACCTCCGGCTTCGAGGCCAAGTATCCCTTCGTCAAGACCGATATATTTCGCTCTTCGCACGAGCGAATTTTCAGTCGTCTCAACGTCGAACGAAAGACCGGCAGCTTCGCCGCGGATGTGCTCAGCGTGGGCGAGTTCGAAACCTATCACATGAAGAAGCGCGGGCTGATCACGGCATACAAATCGCCGTCCGCCTCGGTTTATCCGGAAGGATTCAAAGACCCGGACGGCTACTGGACCGACTTCTACGATAATTTGATCGTGGCCGCCTACAACACGACGAGGGTGAAGCGCGACGAGTTGCCGAAGAGTTATGAAGACTTGCTTCAGCCGCGCTGGCGGCGACGCATGGCGCTGGAGAGGAACGAGGACCGCTGGTTCGCCAACATGCTTTATCTGATGGGCGAGAAAAAAGGCATGGAATTTATGCGCGCGCTGGCAAAGCAAGACGTGGCGATTCGCTCGGGCCGTTCGCTGATTACCCAGCTACTGGCGGCGGGAGAATTCGATTTACAGATCGTCGCCTATTGGTATCGGCCGCACCTGATGAAAAAACAAGGCGCGCCGGTGGACTGGTTCGCCTTGGAGCCTTCGCTCGCTGCGCTGCATCCGATCAGCATCATCGACCGCGCGCCGCACCCAAACGCGGCGAAGCTGTTTATCGATTATGTGCTTTCCGAGGAAGGACAAAGGCTGTTCGCGAGCCGGGGGCGCGAGCCGGCGCGGCCCGGCATCAGGCCGGAAGGTTATCCCAACCATTTAAAGGTTATTCCCAGCCGAGTGGAGTTGGCAGAGAAGCTAGCGGACTACACGCGGCGGTACGAGGCGCTATTCGTCAAGTAAGCGACAAACGTTTGCAGATCGCCGGAGCGATTCAGGTCACTTTCACCGGCGGACCGCTTTTCGAGTGGCGCTCGGTGAGCTCCAAGATGTAGCCGTCGGGATCCTGGATGAAAGCGACATGGTCTTGGCTGCCTGGGCGATTGGGCTGCGGGCCGAGGGTAAATTTAACGCCGGCGGCTTTTAGTTTCTCACTCAACTTATAAAGATCGGAAACGTAAAGCGCGACGTGGCCGTACCATTTCGGCATTTTTTCCACATGGCCGGGCCCGCCGGTCTCGATCAACTCCAATCCCGGATATTCATCTTCGGTGCCATAACCGACGTAGCCGACCCGTTCGTTTCGATCCGGCACCGGACGCAGGCGCTGAAGATCCATTCCCAACAACCGAGTGTAAAAATCGACGCTGCGGTCGAGATCGCTAACCAGCATCATCGTATGGCGGATGCGCAAGATGATGTCATTGACGGTTTTCTCACCGGCCATCGTGTCCTCCTGAAACTTTTGCGTGAGGGTGCCGATGCGTAGTTGCGTGAAAATCGGCGCCAACAACTTGGCGCGGAGACTAGCGCAGTAAAAGGCGACCAGTCAAGCCGGGCCGGGCGGCGCTGTGGTTCAGTTAGCGAAAGATCTCTCGCGGAACTGATTCTGAGACTTGCCGAAGCGCTCGCAGTGACAAATCCGTTTTTTTGTTATCATTCCGGGTGGATGCGAGGAATCTTTCTCAACGGTACATATCGAAGCGAACTCAAACTAGATCGCTATCCGGGCCGACACCGATGAACGTCGAGCAGGGGCAGAGACCGACTTCGGTCTTTACCAAGATAGCAGGACGGTCTGGCTGCAATCAGTGACGGCGCTGATTGAGCCGTCGCTGTTTACCGGCCAAATAAATCACCATGGCAAGAATGGTCAGCGTGACCGACCAGTTGTTGAGCGCCCAGTCGAAGACAGGGCTGAGGTTGTTGAAGACCCGGCTTGCGAATTCCCCGATCATGTTCATATGACCACACCTCCGGGAAAGGCGATTCACGTTCGAGCTAGGAATGATTCTGATGGTAACCTTCGCCCCAGCCGGTGCGCAATTAAAAAGTGGTGTCGAATCGGAAGATCGCAACGAGTAAATTGACGCAAACAAGCGCAATCGACGCCACGGATGGAATTTCGCGCCATGCCGTTTCTTGGGGACCAGGAGGTTCGGCTCGATGAGCGATCAAAATGGTAAAATCGCAGAACCGCAAAAGATACGAATCGGTTCGCCATTGCCCGGTTTCCGACCAAAGGCCCGCTGCAACAGGGAGTTCAAGGCAGTGTCTTAATAAAGGCGCGGCGCAAAAAGACGCCGATCAGATGGCGTTTATACTCCGCGCTACCCTCGAGGTCGTCCACTGGGTCCGCGGCCTGCGCCAGCGCTTCGGCGGCATCGGCGAGCTGCCTTTCCACCTGGGATTTCACGCCGGTAAGTAAGTCGTTGGCTTTATCGGATTGGGTCGGCGCGGCGCTGACGCTGCCGAGCACCGCTTTGGCTTTCTTGACGGTATCTCCTTCGATGTTCAAAACCAGGGCCAATCCCAACGTCGGCCGCTCCTTGAGTTGAAACTTGAGATAAGCGGCACGCTGGTTTTTGGAAGGAAGCGGAATCTCGATACCGGTCAAAATCTCATCGGCGGCCAGCGCTGTTTCATAGGCGCCGGTGATGAGCTTGTCGATGGCGATGGTTTTACTTCCCGATTGTCCCTGCACGTGAGCCTTGGCGCCGAGGGCGACAAGCAAGGTGGCCGGATCGGAGTGCGGCTCGGCAAAACACAGATTGCCGCCTAAAGTGCCGGTGGCGCGAACGCGCACGTTGGCGACCTTGGTTTCCAGTTCGGCCAGCACCGGCAGGTTCTGTTGGATGAGCGCGGCGCGCTCGATGGCGCGGTGGGTCGCCACGGCGCCGATCAGCAGCGCGCCATTTTTTATTTCGATCTTGCTCAAGTCGGGAATTGTTTTGACGTCGACCAAATGCTCGTAGCGCAGCAGGTCATGCTTCATGGCTAAAAGCAGCTCGGTGCCGCCGGCATAAAGCCGGCCCTTCTCGCCGAAGGCACCGAGCATCTGCGAAGCTTCGGCGCAGGTTTTTGGTTGGTGAATGGCAAATCTTCTTAACGGCATCATAACGATTTTAGATTTTGGATTTTCAATTTCGGATTGTTCGGATAAACGGCCTCCGAAAATCGCGACCTGTTATCCGCGGTCCTCCGTTTTCAATTTTTTGTCGCGAAGCGCGCGCCAGACTCGTTCGGGCGTAAGCGGGGCCTGGCGGATACGCACGCCAACCGCGCGGTCGACAGCGTTGGCGATATTGGCGGCCATGGAGTTCAACGACGCTTCACCGCCGCCTTTGGCGCCAAAGGGGCCGACGCCGTCCTGATTCTGCACCAAGTGCAATTCGACTTCCTTCGGTAAATCGGAAAAACGCGGCAGGCGGTAATCCAAAATCGAACCGTTGACGAGCTGGGAGCCTTCATAAACGAGCTCTTCAAAAAGGCCGATGCCCATGCCCATGGTCGCAGCGCCGATATCCTGACCCTCGGCCAAAGCCGGGTTGATCGCCAGGCCTACGTCACCGACGGTGGCGAGTTTCTCCATGGTAATTTTACCGGTCTCTTCGTCGACGGAGATTTCCACGCCGGTGGCCGCGGCTTCCCAGAAAACCGGCAAGGCGGCAAATTTTCCCGACTTGCGGATGTAGGCGCGGCCGATCACTTCGCCGTCAGGCAGCGCATAGAATTTACAGATCACCTCGGACCAGCTTAGCTGCGCCTCACCGCAGCGCACGCCGCCGCGAATGACTTCGACCTGCTCGGCTTTGACTTGGAGCACATCGGCAGCCATGACAACCATTTGCTGGATCGCGTCACGGCTAGCTTCGAGCACGGCGCTGCCCATGAGCGTCGTCGTGCGGCTGGCGCCGGTGGAGCGGTCGTAAGGCGTGATCGCCGTGTCCGATGACACCACGCGAACTTTTTCGTAAGGAACGCCTAGCTCTTCCGCGGCGATCTGCGGTAACACCGTGTGGCTTCCCTGGCCCAATTCCGTGCTGCCGGTCATGATCGTTACCGAACCGTCGGCATGAACGCGGATGGCTGTCGAGGTCAGCGGGTAAGCGCCGGCATCGCTGCCGGAGCAGGCGACCGTGCGTCCGTGGCCTTTCGCCAGCGGCTTGCCCCAGCTGACGGCTTTGGCGGCGGTATCGAGATCTTCTTTCAATGTTCCATCGAAGGGGCGCATGCCCGGAAAAAATTCCTCGCCCGGTTTTGCCGCATTGGCTAAACGAAACTCGTACGGGTCTTTGCCGATCTTTGCAGCCAACTCGTCGATCTGCGATTCACCCGGCAAGGTGACCTGAGCGCAGCCGAAGCCGCGATAAGAGCTCGCGGGCACGGTGTTGGTGTAGTACGACGAGTTTTCGATCAGCACGTTGGGAATCGCATACGGACCGACGCAGCGGTTGGTCGATTTCTCGACCACGAGAGGGCTGTTCTCGGCGTAGGCGCCGGTATTCATCAGAATCTTTGCCTGGCGCGCGATGATCTTGCCATTCTTGTCCACACCGGTGCGCATCCAGGTGTAGGCGTCGTCGCTGCGCGTGGTCAACATCGCCTCTTCGACTGAGAGCTGAAGCTTCACCGGCCGCTTGGCCTTCCAGGAGCAGGCGGCAACCAGCGGCTCGATCTTTGTATAGGACTTGCTACCGTAACCGCCGCCGACGAAGGGCACGATCAAGCGCACCGAGCTTACCGGCAGATTGAAGACCGATTTCAAATCGTGGCGCACCATGAACGGATGCTGCGCCGAGGAGTAAATCGTGACGCCCTGATCGTTGACCTCCGCGATGGCGACGTAGGGTTCCATCGCGTAGGCGTAGGTCATGGGAAAATAGTACTCGCCCTCGATGACCGCGGCCGCTTCCTTGAAAGCTTTTTCGACATCGCCCCACTGAATTTTATGGCTCTGGCAGATGTTGGTGCCTTTGCCCGCGGTCACGTCGCCTTCGAAGCCACGCAGGGCGCCGGCCTCAAATTTTCTTTCGTGCAAGAGCGGCGCGTCTTTGGCCACGGCTTCCTGCGGCGTAAAGACCGCTTTCAGCTCTTGGTATTTGACTTCGATAAGCTCCAGCGCCTCGAAGGCAGTCCGTTCATCGACGGCGACGACCGCGGCCACCGGCTCGCCGGCGTAGCGAACCTTGTCGATGGCAATCAGCGGATGATCCTTGACCGCGTGGCCGTAATAGGGGTTCAAGCCTTCGAGATCGTACCCGGTGACGACGCAGTAGACCCCGGGGTGGGCTTCGGCACGGCTCTTGTCGATGGAAATGATTTTCGCGTGGGCGTAGGGACTGCGCAGCACTTTGGTGTAAGCCATGCCGATGAGCTTCAGGTCCGCAACGTACTGGGCTTTGCCGGTGACTTTGACCCGTCCGTCGCGTCTCGGCAGCGAATGATTGACGACGTGGAAATCGGTTTTCTTCTCGGCGCTCACTTTTTCGACTCCTTCGCCATCGCCTCGGCGGCGCGCTGGATCGCGGCGACGATCGGCACATAACCCGTGCAACGACAGATGTTGCCGTCCATGTGATGGACGATCTCGTCGCGCGTCGGTTTGGGATTCTCATCGAGCAAGGCCTTGGCCGACATGATCATGCCCGGCGTGCAGTAGCCGCATTGGAAGGCGAA
>JBLMXG010000119.1:0-9507 GCA_050257635.1 Chloroflexota bacterium | reverse complement strand
GACTCATGATAGGTGCGCGCCAGCATTTCGCCAAGAAGACCCATGGTCACGAATTGAATACCGATAAAGATGAGCAAAATCGCCAGCAAGAGCAGCGGCCGGCTGCCAATTTCGAGGCCGTAAACCAACTTTTGCACGGTTAGATGAAGCGCGAGCAGGAATCCGGTCAGTCCGCTAATTACCCCAATGGGGCCGAACACATGCGCCGGGCGGGTTGAATAACTGCTCAGAAATTTAACCGTGAGCAAATCCAGCACCACGCGCAAGGTCCGCGAGATGCCATACTTCGACGCACCGTGCAGCCTTGGCCGGTGGTTGACCTTGAGCTCGACCACCTGGGCGCCGCGCTCGTAAGCGATCGCCGGAATGAACCGGTGCATTTCGCCATAAAGCCGCAGCCCCTTGGCCACCTCCTTGCGCATCGCCTTGAGCGTGCAACCGTAGTCGTGTAGTTTCACCTTTGTAGTCCAGGATATCAGACGATTGGCGATCATTGAAGGCAAGCGCCGGCTAAGAAACGGATCCTGGCGATTGACCCGCCAGCCCGCCACCAAATCGTTCCCCTCGTTGATCTTATCCAGCAGGGCCGGGATGTCGGCTGGGTCGTTCTGACCGTCGCCGTCCATCAGCACGACAACCTCCCCTTGCGCATAAGCCAGGCCGGCGGCCAGCGCCGCCGTCTGACCAAAGTTCCGTTTAAGTCGAATGACTTTGAGCGTGGGCTCCTCGCTACGCATCCGGCTGAGCGCGGCAAATGTCCCGTCCCTGCTGCCGTCATCCACTGTCACGATCTCGAATGGCTTTCCCGAAGGCGCCAATACGCCATGAATTTCGCGGATTAAAGGCTCAACGTTTTCTTCTTCGTTGAAAACGGGTACGACGATCGACAGCTGCATCGTTCAAGAATGAAAGTCGGTTAGCTGGACAAAGCGCTGATAGCGCTCTTCGATTTCCGCCAGGGACACGTCGGTGAGCCGCTTGACACCGAAATCCTCGACGGTGAAGGAAGCCACCACCGAACCGTAAACGATCGCCCGGCGCAATCCGCCTTGGCTTTGATCGCCCGAGCGCGCCAGCTGACCCAAAAAGCCGCCGGCGAAGGAATCGCCCGCCCCGGTGGGATCGAAAACTTCCTCCAAGGGGTAGGCCGGCGTGGCAAACATGGAAGAGTCCGAAAACTGCAAGACACCGTACTCGCCGCGCTTGATCAACACCATTTTGGGGCCCATTTTGAGAATCGCACGAGCCGCTTTGACGATGTTGTCATAACCGCTCAGCAGCCGCGCCTCGGAATCGTTGATGACCAGGATTTCAATGCGCTGCAAAACTTTTTTTAGCTCTTCGCGGCTCTGGTCGATCCAGTGATCCATAGTGTCGCAGGCAACCAGCTTGAGACGGCGAATCTGGTGCAGGACCTCCATCTGCATGAGGGGGTCGATGTTGCCGAGAAAAACGTACTCGGCGTCGCGGTAAGCCTCGGGCAGCTTCGGCTCAAAACCGGCTAAAACATTCAAATGGAGCTCGAGGGTGTCGCGCAGGTTGACATCCTCGTGATAGCGGCCGCGCCAATGGAACGTGTTGCCGTCGGCGCGCTCGACGCCTTCGATGTCGATGCTGCGCTGGGTGAAAAGATCGAGATAGTCCTGCGGAAAATCTTGGCCGATCACTCCGACGACGCGCACAGGGGCGAAAAAACTCGCGCCCAGGGCGAAATAGGACGCCGAGCCGCCTAAAATGCGCTCCGCGGAGCCGGACGGGGTTTCGATCGAATCAAAAGCAACGGTGCCAACGACTAGGACGCTCATAAATATTTACCAATGATCGGCCGCAGCTCCTGCCGAAGTTTTTTTGGAATCAACGCGTGTTCGGTAATGATAGCATCCTTCAAGGCCGAGACACAGGCGCAGGTGCGCGGTGCGGTCAACTGCGCCGCCGCGCGCCGGATCGTGCGTTGCGCCAGGTCGACATTGCGCTTGAGCACCGCCAACACTTGCTCGATATCGACATCGCCGGCGCCGTCGTTCCAGCAGTCGTAATCGGTGGCCAGCGCCAGGGTGCCAAAACATATCTCAGCTTCGCGCGCCAGCTTCGCTTCCTGCAAATTGGTCATGCCGATCACGTCGGCGTTCCAATTGCGATACAAACGCGACTCGGCGCGGGTGGAAAATTGCGGCCCTTCCATGCATAGATAAGTGCCCCCGGCGTGCACCGCGGCGTTCTCCGACCGCGCCGCTTCGATCATCACGCCGGAAAGATGCTGGCAAAATGGATTTGCCAAACTCACATGGGCGACTAGCCCTTTACCGAAGAACGTGCTTGGCCTTTGTGTGGTCCGGTCGATGAATTGATCGGGCACCACCAAATGGCCCGGCGCGATATCCTCGCGCAAGCTCCCCACTGCGCTGATCGAGATGATCCTTTCGACCCCAAGCTTTTTCAGGGCGAAGATATTGGCGCGAAAATTAATTTCCGTGGGCAGCCGGCGATGACCCTTGCCGTGGCGCGGCAAAAAGATCAAATCCACGTCGCCAAGGCGGCCGCGAATCAGTTTGTCCGACGGTTTGCCAAAAGGAGTTTTGACGGCGACCTCGCGCACCCGGCCGATGCCCTCCATCCGGTACAGCCCGCTGCCGCCAATGACGCCGATGATCGGTGCTGCCATGAATGAATTAAAGCGCTTCGACGGCGGTTCTGGTACCCTTGCGGCGCCGCCTTCGCCCCTCCTCCTCGCCTTGAAGTTGACCACAGGCCGCTTGAATGTCATCGCCGCGCGGCCGACGTAGGTTGATCTGCACGCCGGCGTCGCGCAGAATTTTTTGAAAGCGCTCGATCTGCTCCGGCCCAGGTCGTGAAAACCGGCTGCCGGGATGCGGATTGAATGGAATCACGTTGACCTTGCTGGGAATCCCGCGCAGCACTTTGGCGAGCTGGCGCGCATGTTGCTCGGAATCGTTGACGCCGCCGAGTAGGACATATTCGAAAGTGATGCGGTTGCGCCGCGGAATTGGCAGTTTGCGGCAACATTCGATCAACTGCGCGAGCGAATACTTACGGTTGACCGGCATTAGCGCGCCGCGCAATTCATCGTTGGGCGCGTGCAGCGAGATGGCCAAATTGACCCGGGTCTCGTTCATGAGTTTTTCGATCTGCGGCACCAAGCCCACGGTGGAGAGCGTCACACGCCGGGGCGAAATGCCGATTCCGCACTCTTCGTCGGTGATTATTTCCAGCGCCCGCAGGGTTTGCGCATAATTCGCCAAGGGCTCGCCCATGCCCATGAGCACGACATGGGTGATGCGCCGCCCCTGCTCCATAGAGCGGCTTGCTTCGAGCACCTGGTCGACGATTTCACTGGCGGTCAAATTGCGCGTCAGCCCGAGGACCCCGGTGGCGCAAAAGGCACAGCCAAAGCCGCAGCCGGCTTGCGTTGAGACGCATAGCGTCAACCGCCGCACTTCCGGAATCAGCACGCTCTCGATGCTCGCGCCATCGGCCAGGCCGAAGAGAAATTTAACCGTGCCGTCGTGTGATTCCGCCCGGCGCAAAATTGCTAGCCGGCTGATCGTGAAACTCGCTTCCAGCTCGTCGCGCAAAGATCGCGACAGATTGCTCATCTCGCTGAATTTCGTGACCCCTTTGTGAAACAGCCACTGACGGATTTGCTTGGCGCGAAAGGAGGGCTGCTTGCGCTCGCTCAAGAACGCCGACAGCTCCTTGAAGCTCCAATCTTTAATGTTGGGCTTCATCGGCAAGTCCAGCCGCTGGGAATTGGGCGCAGTGTCGAGACTAGAAAATTTCGTCGGGTCTGAAAAAAAAAGCAATTTCATTGGCTGCGGTCTGCGGACCGTCCGATCCGTGCACCGCGTTCTGTTCGACGTCCTTGCCCCAATCTTTCCGAATTGTTCCCGATGCCGCCTTGGCCGGGTCGGTGGCGCCCATGATTTCGCGATTTTTCGAGATCGCGTTTTCCCCGTCGAGCACCGAAACGAAAATCGGTCCGGAGGACATATACTCGCAAAGGCTCGCAAAAAACGGTCGCTCCTTGTGCACCGCGTAGAAGGCTTGCGCCCGCTCCGGGGTTAAGCGCAACAGCTTCCCGGCCGCGATTTTTAGTCCCTGGGATTCAAAACGCCGGAGAATCTCGCCGATGAGATTTCTCCCCACCGCATCGGGTTTGATGATCGACAATGTTTTCTCTGCGCTCATTACTTTCCTAAAACCTCCTGCACCGTGCTGCCGATGGTCGCAGGCGACGACGCCATGCGGATCCCGGCTCTTTTCATCGCTTCTATTTTTTCTTTGGCCGTGCCCTTGCCGCCGGAGATAATCGCGCCGGCATGGCCCATGCGTTTACCCGACGGGGCGGTCTGGCCGACGATGAAGCCCACCACCGGCTTTTTCATATGCGCTTGGATCCAAGCCGCTGCTTCTTCCTCGGCGCTGCCGCCGATCTCGCCGATCATGACCACTGCCTCGGTCCCGGCGTCTTGATTAAACATTGCCAACACATCGATAAATTCAAAACCGTGCACCGGGTCGCCGCCGATACCGACGCAAGTCGACTGGCCCAGACCCAAGCGCGTGAGCTGATCCACCGCTTCGTAAGTCAGCGTGCCGCTGCGCGACACCACGCCGATAGTTCCTGGTTTATGGATATGCCCCGGCATGATGCCGATCTTGCACTCTCCGGGCGTGATCGTCCCGGGACAATTGGGGCCGAGCAACTGCGAGCTTCTACCGGCAAGGTACCTCTTGACTTTCACCATGTCGCGCACCGGCACGCCCTCGGTGATGCAGATCATCAGGGGAATGCCGGCGTCGGCCGCTTCGAGGATCGCGTCCGCGGCAAACGGCGGCGGCACATAAATCACCGTCGCGTTGGCGCCGGTCTCCTTAACTGCCCGCTCCACGGTGTCGAAAATCGGGATGCCTTCGTAGCTTGTCCCGCCTTTTCCCGGCGTCACGCCGCCGACCATTTGTGTGCCGTACTCCTTGCACGCCTTGGTATGGAATTGCCCGGTCGCGCCGGTGATACCTTGAGTCAGGACCCGCGTATTTTTGTCAACGAGAATGGACATCGAAATCCAATTAAAAGTTAACAATACAAATTCAAAAAGATAGCCGCTCCAAGGTTTTTCAATTTTTAATTTTTAACTGCATTGACGATCTTTTCCGCCGCTTCCGCCATGGTCTCCGCTGAAATGATCGGCAAGCCCGAGTCGGCGAGAATCTTTTTACCGACTTCCACATTCGTTCCCTGCATTCTAACCACCAGGGGCACGCGGATGTGGAGTTCGCGCGCGGCCTCCACGACGCCCTGCGCCAAAACGTCACAGCGCATGATGCCGCCGAAGATATTGATCAACACGCCGCGCACCCGTGGGTCGGCTAGCAGAATGCGAAACGCCTGGGCCACCTTTTCTTTGTCGGCGCCGCCGCCGACATCGAGAAAATTGGCGGGCTCACCGCCGTAGAGTTTAATGATATCCATCGTGGCCATCGCCAGACCGGCACCGTTGACCATGCAGGCGATATTGCCGTCGAGGGAGATATAAGAAAGATTGTATTTGCTCGCCTCGACCTCACGCGGATCTTCCTCGTCGAGATCGCGCAAGGCCAAGATCTCTTTTTGCCGGAAGAAGGCATTGCTATCGAAATTCATCTTGGCGTCGAGCGCTATGACCTGCCTTTCTTTGGTAAGGATCAGCGGATTGATTTCCGCCAGCGACGCATCACACTCTTTAAAGGCTCGATAAAGTCCCTGCATGACGCCGGTCATCTTGCCGGTCAATTCCGCAGGAACGCCCAGAGCGTAGGCGAGCCGCCGGCATTGAAATCCGGCTAAACCGATCACCGGATCGATGATCTCTTTGAAGATTTTTTCTGGTTGACTTGCTGCCACCTCTTCGATCTCGACACCACCTTCCGAAGAGGCAATGACCGCGACGCGCGACTGCGCCCGATCCAGAACTATGGCGAGATAAAGCTCGCGCTCGATGTTGAGCCCCTGCTCAACCAAAACCCGGCGCACCTCGCGGCCTTCCGGTCCGGTTTGATGGGTCACGAGTTTTTTACCGAGCATCTCGCGCGCCTTTTCGGCGGCCTCTTCGGCATTCTTCACAACCTTCACGCCGCCGCCCTTGCCCCTGCCGCCGGCATGAATCTGCGCCTTAACGACGCACACCCCATCACCCAGCTCTGCGGCGGCGACCTTGGCTTGGTCGGGAGTCGATGCGACAATGCCGCGCGGCACGGCGACACCGAAGCGCTTGAGGATTTCCTTGGCTTGAAACTCGTGAATGTTCATCGGACCCGGCTCGCGATAAAACGAGACCCCAAGGCTAAACTATTAGCCTCGGGGTCTCAAGAAGGATGGATCTATAAGCGATTATGCTACACCCAAAACTCGGTTCATCGCTTGGACGATATCCTTCACATGGTTGAGCGATTCGTCGAATGCCTTCCGATCCGACGCGCTCAGCTCGATCTCAATGACTTTTTCGACACCGCCGGCACCGATGACGACCGGCACGCAGAAATAATAGCCGCTCACGCCGTACTCGCCCTCCAGCATCGCCGCGCAAGGCAGAATCTCCTTTTTGTCAAAAAGGTATGCTTCGGTCATGCGAATGGCCGCCGAGGCGGGTGAGAAATAGGCGGAGCCGGTTTTTAGCAACGCGACCACCTCGCCGCCGGCGTTACGCACTCGGGCTTCGATCTCGTCGAGCCGTTTGGCCGAGATCAGCTTTTCCACCGCTACACCGCCGACGAAACAAGTGCTGCGCACCGGCACCATGTCGTCGCCATGGCCGCCCAGCACCATCGCCGCCACACTGTTCACGGACACGTTGAGATCTTTGGCGATAAACGAGCGATAGCGCGAAGAGTCTAAAATTCCGGACTGGCCGACCACGCGATTTTTTGGAAAACCGGTGGCGCGCTGCATCAAGGTCACCATCGCATCCAACGGATTGGTAATAACGATCACCAAAGAATTGGGGGCATGTTTCTTGATTCCGTCCGCGACCGAGTTGAGAATTTTGGCGTTGGTGCCGAGCAAGTCGTCGCGGCTCATACCGGGCTTGCGCGCGATGCCTGCGGTGACAATGCAAACGTCGCCGCCTTCGATGTCGTCGTACTTGTTGGTCCCGATGACATTGCCGTCGAAGCCTTCGATCGGCCCGGCGTGCGAAAGGTCGAGAGCCTTGCCCTGAGGTAAACCCTCGATCACATCGAACAACACCACGTCGCCCAGCCCCTTCAAAAGCGCCAAATGGGCCATTGACCCGCCGATATTGCCGGCACCGATCAGTGCGATTTTCTTCCTAGCCATAACTCCCTCTAATTGATTTACAACTTCGCCCGCAATCCTCCCGACTCACTCCTGTGAGTTACATATTCGCGATGATGGCGTCGCCGAAGCCCGAACAACTCACCAGCTTCGAGCCCGGCATGAGCCGCTCGAAATCGTAGGTCACGGTCTTGGCGTTAACCGCGCCCTCGATGCCCTTGATGATCAAATCGGCGGCTTCCGACCAGCCCATGTAGCGCAGCATCATTTCGCCGGAAAGGATGACCGATCCGGGATTGACCTTGTCGAGGTCAGCGTATTTCGGCGCTGTGCCATGGGTCGCTTCGAACACCGCATGGCCGGTTTCGTAGTTGATATTGGCTCCCGGTGCGATTCCGATGCCGCCCACCTGCGCCGCCAGGGCGTCGGAAAGGTAATCGCCGTTCAGATTGAGCGTAGCGATAACGTCGTAGTCTTTCGGTCGAATGAGCACGAACTGAAGCGTGACGTCGGCGATCGAATCCTTAAGCATCAGCTTTTTCTTCCATTTGCCGTCGCCGTGAGTCGGCCAGAGTTTGAGCGCCTCTTCGACTTCTTTCTTGATATCGTTCTGCTGCGACGGCGACATCATGTCGAAGCCCGGATCGATCATTTTGGCGTTTTCTTCGACTGAAATATCCGGTTTAGCTTCCTTGTTGCCCAAAATCCAAGATTCACGTTCGGAGACCACGTCGTTGCGAAATTCGCGCTTGCCGAGAGCGTAACCCCATTCCATGAACGCGCCCTCGCTATATTTCATGATGTTGCCCTTGTGGACGAAGTTCACGTTTTTACGGTTGTTATCCAGCGCCCATTGAATCGCCGCGCGCACCAGGCGCTCGGTACCCTCGACCGACACCGGTTTCAAGCCGATGGCTGCGGTGTTCGGAAAGCGGATCTTCGCATATTCTTTTGGAAAGTTATCCTTGAGCAACGATTTGAACTTGGCGTTGGCTTCGGTGCCATTGGGAAACTCGATGCCGGTGTAAATATCCTCGGTGTTTTCGCGAAAAACCACCATATCCACGAACTCCGGATGCTTGACCGGCGAAGGCACGCCGTTGAAGTAACGCACCGGTCGCAGGCAAACATAGAGATCGAGCAGTTTACGCAAACCAACGTTGAGCGACGTCATGCCGCCGCCGATAGGCGTGGTCAGCGGTCCCTTGATGCCGACGAGAAATTCCGTAAAAGCCGGCACAGTCTCGTCGTGCAACCAGCTCTTGTACTGCTTAAACGATTTCTCTCCAGCGTAAACTTCCATCCAGTGGATCTTCTTTTTGCCCTTATAGGCTTTCTCCACCGCCGCATCGAACACACGCACCGACGCGCGCCAAATGTCGCGTCCAGTCCCATCGCCTTCGATAAAAGGAATAATCGGATTGTCGGGAACCTGAAGCTTTTTGTCGGCTCCCATCGTTATTTTTGCGCCGCCAGCCGGCACTTTTACCACTTTGTAATCTGCCATGGCCTCCTCACGTGCAAAAATAGCCTAAGGATATTTGCGACTCGTTTCGCTCCTTAGGCTATTTGCTAGAAAATAGATTTGGAACTGCTCGAAACTAGCCGATTAACCAGGGCGAGTCAAGGTGCGTCACTAGTCGTCTTTCTTTTGCTCTAACCACTTTTCCAGATATCGTCCGGCAACCTCGCGGCCACCCAAGCCGAAGGCCAGCGCGAGCGCCAAACAAACAGCGCCGAAAACCAAGATAAAAGCCCAGATGACGATATCGGAAGCGATATCAAGAATTTCAAAAATGCCCGCAACCACAAAGATGGTCGTGCCAATATAAGCGGCGCGGCCGATTGCGACCGCTTGCTCCAACCCGGCATTGGCGCAGGACGTGCGGGTTACCGTCTCGAGAAAATTCGCAAAATAGAGACCGAGAATCAGCGTCACCAGGGCCGCGACAATTTTGGGAATGTAGAGATAGATGGTATGCAGAGTATCCGTTGCGCCGCTCAGGTTGAGGGTCTCCAAAGTGGTCACTATGGCGATTAAAAATAGAAACCAGAAAGTCAACAAACCGAGAATATCGGACGCCGACTGCTTGATCCCGCCGCGCTCGAGTACTTGATTGATGCCTGCTCGCTCCGCCAACGCATCGAATTGGCAGAGCTTCAATAGGCGCACCACGACTCGTTTGATGACGTTGCAGATGACCCAGCCAAGCACG
>JBLMXG010000118.1:0-5563 GCA_050257635.1 Chloroflexota bacterium | reverse complement strand
GTCGCAAAAAGATAGTTCTCGATCTCGCGAATCGCCAGATTCGGGTCCATGACCCGAAAATAAACCACCGCATTGACCTTGACCGAGACATTATCTTTGGTGATGACGTCTTGCGGCGGTACGTCCATGGTCACGGTGCGCAGTTGCACGCGGACCATTTTTTCGACGATCGGGATGACGTAAATAATGCCGGGGCCGCGCGGCGGAACCATACGTCCCAGGCGAAACACCACCGCGCGCTCATATTCGCGGAGAATCTTGATCCCGCTGATGAGAATGATCGCGGCGATAACCACGACGGTCCCGAGCGGACCAAGCAATTCGCCGATCAATTGCAACATGATCGCCTCCGCGTTGGTGGTTTAAAGCGTTGAAGCCGTTCCAGCCGCCGTCGCCGCCGAATTGTCGTTCGGGTGACCGCGTTCTTATCCTTTAACACAGATCACCGGCTCCAGACGAGCGACGGATCGTGCTAAGCCGGCGCGATCGGCCGCTTCGACGACCTCGGTAACGTCCTTATACGCTCCCGGCGCCTCTTCGGCGACCCCGCGCATGGAGCGGCTCCGGATGATGACGCCGTGATATGCCAGCTTTTCAACGACCTCCTTGCCGCGCCATTGGCGCAGCGCCTGGTGCCGGCTCATGGCGCGCCCCGCGCCATGACAGGCGGAACCGAACGCGAGATCCATTCCTTGGCGGGTGCCGGATAGGATGTAGGATGCCGTGCCCATGGTGCCGCCGATCAACACCGGCTGGCCGACTGCGCCGAGTGCGCTGGGCAGTGTCGGATGGCCTGGACCGAAGGCGCGCGTTGCGCCCTTCCGATGCACGAAAAGGTGCATCGCTTTACCATCGACGACATGCTCTTCGGTTTTGCAGGTGTTGTGGGAGACGTCGTAGAGCAGCGGCAGCTCCGCCCGCGGAAAAATGTCGTTAAACGCTCGGCGCGCGAGATGGGTGATAATCTGCCGGTTGGCCAGCGCGCAGTTGATCGCCGCGCGCATGGCGCCGATATAGGCTTGGCCGACCGGAGAATGGATCGGCGCGCAAGCCAATTCCCGGTCCGGCAGATCGATGCCGGATTGCGCCGCTGTGGCCGCCATGCGGCTCAAAAACTCCGTGCCGATCTGGTGGCCAAGGCCGCGCGAGCCGCAGTGGATGCTAAGCACAATATCGCCTTCGCTCACGCCGAAGGCCGCGGCGATCGCGGCGTCGCAAATCTTTGCGACATGCTGCACTTCCAAATAGTGGTTGCCGGAGCCAAGCGTGCCCATCTCTTCGCGCTGGCGCTTTTTGGCGCGGTCGGAAACCCCGCCGGGCTCTGCGCCGCCGATGCAGCCTGCTTCCTCAGTGCGGTCGAGGTCCGCCTTCGTGCCGTAGCCGCGCTGCACCGCCCAACGGGCGCCGCCGAGCAGCATGGCTTCCATTTCTTGGTGGTTCAGGCTGAGTTCGCCGGTGCTGCCGACGCCGGCGGGAATTTTTCGAAACAACGCATCGGCCAGGCGCTCTTTCATCGGCTCGAGCTCTTCGAGCGTGAGCCCGGTGAGCAGGGTGCGCACGCCGCAGGAGATATCGAAGCCAACGCCGCCGGCGGAAATGACGCCGCCGTTGCCGGGGTCGAAAGCAGCAACGCCGCCGATCGGAAAACCGTAACCCCAGTGGGCGTCCGGCATGGCATAGGAGGCCTTGACGATTCCCGGCAGGGTGGCGACGTTAGTGACTTGCTCGTAGACTTTGTCGTCCATGTCGCGCATCAAAGTCTCGCTTGCGAAGATGATTGCCGGCACGCGCATCTTGCCGTGGGACGAAATCCGCCATTCATTCTCTCCTTGCCGTTGCAATCGCGTCAAGTCCATTGCGGCTCCTCAGACATCGACGACGCATTGGGCGCGCCATAGCCCGGATTTTTCCTGGGTTACTTTGAGATCGGTGCAGGTTGCGCCCTTGGCTTCGACGGCGAGATCATGCCGGTCGATGTCGATCGTTTCACCCCAGGCCTTGCCCGCCAACTTATGATTGTCGATTTGCACCTCAAAGCGCGCGAAGAGCATCCGTCGTGTCGCCATTTCATAAATTAACGCATTGAGCCACTCGACCAGCAGCAGCTCATCGTCGGGTGCTTCACAGCCTATCTCGACGGCAGCTTTGGCGGCAACCGAATCGGGATCGGTGACAACCGCGGTTAACGCCACTGCCGCCTGCTCGAACGCTTCGGCCTTGGAGCGGCCGATGCCGCACACGCCGATATCGGCGCCATGCGGTCGATGTTCCCAGTAAGCCTGTTTCATAATTAGACACTATCGATAACGGATTGTCGTGCGCAACGCCTGTGCCAAAAAGAAACTCACTTTGAATCATTCTTCTACGGCAGCATCCAATCTTGAAGCTGCATCGAATTTCGCAGCGCCGCGAAAATACGTCCGGCAAATTTTTAGGTTTGCGACGGAAAGGTCGCTACCCGACCAATTTGTCGTTCTCAATAGTCCATTCGAGCCGGTACGACGCTTGCTCATTCATGGCAAACAAGCTGCTCATCTAGTCCGGTCGATTATGTCGAGGTGAACCATGCCACTCACGGCTATTCACGTGGAACAATCCTTCGCGCCAGGCCCGGGTGAAAATCAAATCGAGATCGTCGAACGCAAGGGACTCGGCCATCCCGACACGATTTGTGATTTGGTCATGGAGAGGATTTCCCAAGCCCTGTCCAAGGCTTATCACGAACACTTTGGCCGGATTCTTCATCACAACTGCGACAAAGGTCTGCTGGTTGCCGGCGAGGCGGAGCAACGCCTCGGCGGCGGGCGGATCATCGCGCCGATGCGCCTGGTCATCGGCGATCGGGCAACCCTGGTTAAAGAATTCGATGTCGGCGCGATCGCGATCGAGAGCGCTAAAAGTTGGTTTCGAGAAAATCTCCCCGAGATCGATCCGGAGCAACATCTCATTTATCAGGTAGAGCTCAAGGGCGGCTCGGAGGAGCTGACCGAGATTTTTCGCCAAGATTCGACCGTGGCGCCGGCCAACGATACTTCAGCGGCGGTGGGATACGCGCCGCTCAGTGAAACGGAACGCTTGGTTCTGGAGGCGGAAAAATTTTTGAACGGAGGAGAGTTCAAGCGCAACTTTCCGGCCAGCGGTCAGGACGTAAAAGTGATGGGGGTGCGCCATGGCAGGCGGCTCGATCTCACGGTGGCGATGCCGCTGTTGGACCGCTACGTCGCTACCGAAGCCGGCTATTTCAGTCAGAAAGAAGCGATGCGCCAGGCGCTGGTCGTGCATTTGAGCGAGCGCTTGGTGGCGCTCCGTGAAGTTGCCGTCGGTTTGAATACTCTGGATCAGCCGGGCCGCGGGCTTGCCGGCATGTATCTTTCAGTATTGGGAACTTCCGCGGAAAATGCCGATTCCGGCGAAGTGGGAAGGGGAAATCAAGTCAACGGAATCATCGCGCTCAACCGTCCGCGCGGCTCGGAAGCGGCCGCGGGGAAAAACCCCGTGAGCCATGTCGGTAAAATCTACAGCGTATTGACGCACCTGCTAGCCGAAAACATCTATCGGCAAATTCCCGGATTGGACCAGGTCACGGTTTGGCTCTGCAGCCGCATTGGCGCGCCCATCGATACGCCGCAGGTTGCTGCCGTGCAGGTTAAACTCAAAGCTGGAGCGAAATTCACGGATGTCGATGAGCCGACACGTCGGATGGTGAGCGCCAAGCTGGAAGGAATGGCGAAATTCTGCTCCGAGCTAGCGCAAGGGGAATATCCGATCTGTTAAATTTTGTCTGGAAATATCGTCGCTAGCATGAGTCCGTTTAAGGTGGCCATTGCGGCGCGACGAAGAGGCGGGCTTCAAGCGACTTCTTGATCGATCCGGAATCCAAGAGTGAGAAAAATCACCTCGAAAACTTTTCGTATCTGCCAATAAACTCAGAAAATCTGTTTGTTCCTCGCTGAGCGGAGACGGGAATGCCAATGTTTTGGCTAACTTCGCTGAACCCGCTCGCTGCAACTTGCTGGTACATTGATTGCGTATAGGAAAAGGTACGTGGAGGGAGGCAAAATTTAAATCGGAATGGAGGTGAACCTGTATGAAGACCGGAGTCATGACGTTGGCACTGGTGTTTTTCGTCGGTTTCCTCGCAGCGGGTTGCGCAACCGTGAGTCGGCTCAACACCGAGTATGAAGAGGAATCGGCCCGGTTCGAGGCGATGAGCCCAGAGGAGCAGGCGGAATTTGAAAAGAAACATGACCCGTACGCCGTCGACTGGGATCAAATCGATCGCGATACGGACGGAGATGGGGATTGAGTTCGGGAGGCGATTCAATGAGAAGGGGATGGGTAAAATATTCTCCCTCCGCGTTGCAAAAAAAAATTTGAGCTTGAATTAGCCCCATAGACCAGATAGTCTCTGGTCTATGGGGAAACACATTTTCTTCAGAATCTTCTGGCTCATCGTTCTAGTGGCCTTGCCGAACGCTGGAAGACCAAGTTGGGTCTATGCTCAGGCTTCCGACGAAGCTGCTCCGACGAGCAAGCCGGCGAAGGTTACCGTGGGAGCGGTTGAAGAGGTGATCCTCAATCCCTGGGGCGTGAGCTTCCCGGCCCGGATCGATACGGGTGCTGATTTTTCTTCACTGGATGCCCGAGATATCGTGGTGCGGAACAACGTCGCCAGCTTCACGCTAGGGAAACGCTTTGGTGGTCTGAAACTTCAACTTCCAGTGGTCGACTGGCGTTACATTCAGACGTCGATGGGCACGGAGAAAAGACCCGTTGTCGAGGTTTCGCTTTGCTTGGGATCCAAGCTTTTTCGCACCCCGGCGACGTTGAAGGATCGCTCGGAAATGGTTTATCCGTTTTTGGTCGGTCGAAGCGCTCTGAACGGAAAGTTCCTCGTCGATACAAGCCTTTCGAGAACGGCGCACCCGGCGTGCTCCGAAGCGTCGTTGGCGTCAGCTCGCCGCACATCTTCCACGCAAGAATAAAAGCACACCGAACCTCCCCCTTCAGCCTAGGTTTTGCCTAGCGCTACCCGCGTTTTTCCACTGTTTCCAGCAATCGCTTGGCACGCTTATAAGAGTGTCGGTGAGTGGCTAAGGTTCGGCCTGACTTTTGCGGATTGCACCGGGGGGGGGTTGGCTATATAAAAGGCAGGAAAAGAATCGCCAAAACCAAATTATATCGACCGACAAGAATTCGTTTCCATGATCGCAAAAAAATCCGCAAAGCGCCGACCGACTCATCGGGCCAAGATCGTTCCCGAAAAGCGAATTCCCGCAGCGGAAAAGGGCAAGCCCTTTCCGATCGTGGGTATCGGCGCGTCGGCCGGGGGGCTCAACGCCTTCGAGCAGTTCTTCTCAAACATGCCACCACAAAGCGGGGCGGCCTTTGTGCTGGTGCCGCACTTGGACCCGAGCCATGTGAGTATGCTTCCCGATCTCTTGAGAAAGTACACCAAGATGCCGGTCGCGCAGGCGGAAGACGGCATGAGAGTCCGTCCCAACTGCGTGCATGTGATTCCGCCAAACACCGAAATGGTCGTCATGAACGGCACTCTGCTTTT